>NZ_RPSE01000137.1:0-14315 GCF_003949955.1 Streptomyces sp. WAC05292 | reverse complement strand
CAGTAGACGACTGGGTTGATAGGCCAGATGTGGAAGCCCGGTAACGGGTGGAGCTGACTGGTACTAATAGGCCGAGGGCTTGTCCTCAGTTGCTCGCGTCCACTGTGTTAGTTCTGAAGCAACGAACTCGCTTTTGTCGGCTTGAGTTCAACTTCATAGTGTTTCGGTGGTCATAGCGTTAGGGAAACGCCCGGTTACATTCCGAACCCGGAAGCTAAGCCTTTCAGCGCCGATGGTACTGCAGGGGGGACCCTGTGGGAGAGTAGGACGCCGCCGAACAACCCGCCCTTTTAGCTCAGTCGGTAGAGCGTCTCCATGGTAAGGAGAAGGTCAACGGTTCGATTCCGTTAAAGGGCTCCATCGAAAAGGCCCCCGCCATCGGCGGGGGCCTTTTTTTGTTTTCCCGCCCCGCCACGCGTACAGACGCTCCGGGCCCCCGCAAGGAGGCCGGAGCCCGTACCGGAACGCTCAGTCGCCCGTGCGCGGCTGCGGGACGCGGAACGCGAGGATCGCCATGTCGTCCGACGCCGGCTCCGCCGCGAAGCGCTCCACCGCGCGCAGGACCCGGGCGGCCACCGCGCCCGCCGTCAGGCCCGTACACGTCGTCAGAACCTCCGTCAGGCCGTCGTCGCCGAGCATGCGGCTGCCCTCGCGGCGCTCCGTGACCCCGTCCGTGACGCACAGCAGGACATCGCCCGGCTCCAGCGTGACCGTCTCCTCGTACAACTCCAGGTCGTCCATGACGCCCAGCAGCGGCTGCGGCTCCGCCGCCGGCACCACCTCGCCGTCCGGACGCAGGCGCAGCGGCAGCGGATGACCCGCGCACACCACCTTCATCAGGGCGCTGCCGTCCTCCCGCGGGTGCAGTTCCCCGTACAGGAGGGTGAGGAAGCGGCTGCGGGCGCCCTCGTCGAGGATCGCCGCGTTCAGGCGCTCCAGTACCGCCGGCCCGCCCAGGCCCTCCCTGGCCAGCAGGCGCAGGGCGTGCCGGGCCAGGCCCGTCACCGCCGCCGCCTCCGGGCCCGTACCGCACACGTCGCCGATGGCGAAGCCGTACGCGCCGTCGCGGATCGGGAAGACGTCGTAGAAGTCGCCGCCCACCTCGTTGCCCTCTCCGGCCGCCCGGTAGATGACCTCCACCTCCATGCCGGGGATCGCGGGCGAGCCCGGCGGGAGCAGGCTGCGCTGGAGCGAGCGGCTGATCGCCGTGCGCTCCGAGTACAGGCGGGCGTTGTCCAAGGCCAGGGCCGCCCGGCGCGACAGGTCGTCGGCGAGCTCCAGGATCTCCTGCCGGAAGTGCTCCCCGGACGGCTTGCCCAGCGTGAGCATGCCGATGACGCGGTTGCGGGCCAGTAGCGGCAGGACCACCGTCTCCCCGCCGACCGCGGTCGCCGCCTCCCGCCACATGCGGGCGCCGGCCTCCCGGACCGGCTCCGGCGGGCTCACCCGCGACAGCAGGGCCTTCAGGCCGTCGATGCGCTCCTCGTCCTCGTGGAGCACGTACGACAGGTACGGGTCCGAGGACTGGTCGGCGATCGTGTACACGGCGCACCAGGTGGCCAGCGTCGGGACGGTCATCTGCGCCATCAGCGCCAGCGTCTGGTCCCGGTCCAGGGTGCCGGCAAGCAGGTCCGAGGCCTCGACGAGGAAGGACAGCGAGCCGCGGCGCAACCGCTCCAGCTCGCCCAGGCGGGCCGACTCCACCGCGAGCGCGATCCGGTCAGCTGCGAACTGCAGCCGCAGCGCCTCCGCGTTCGAGTAGCGGCCCGGGTTCTCCGCGGCCACGCCGAGGGAGCCCGTCAGCCGGCCCTCCACCTTCAGCGGGACCGTGACCACCGAGCGCATGCCCGTGCCGTCCAGCAGGGGGACGGCGCCCGGGACCGCCGTCAGGTCCTCGTGGACCGCGGGCATGCGGGCCGAGCCGTAGCGGCTGGCGCCCGCCTCGACGGGGACGCGGGCGAAACGCTGCCGGGCCGAGGGGAGGCCGGTCGTCGCGCGGACCTCCAGCTCCGTCTCGTCGTCAGTGGCGAGCAGCAGGAACGCGGCGTCAGCGTCGAGCATGTCGCGGGCGCGCTCGACGGTCCGCTGGAGCAGGCCGTCGAGGTCGTCGGGGGCGGGCGAGCCGATGAACACCTCGAAGGGGTCCGCCGGGCGGGCCTCGGCGAGCTGGCCGCCGTCCGCCGCGGGCACCCGTACGGGAGTCTGGAGGAGAGCGCGCTCGTCGTCGTGGACGAGCAGGCAGACGATCGACGGATCGCCGTGCGCATCGCGGACCCGCAGGTGGGAGCCGTAGACGGGGATGACCCGGCCGTCGGCGCCGCGGATGCCGTAGCTGCCCTCCCAGCGGGACAGGCGCAGGGCCTCGGCGATGCCGGTGCCGGTCCCCGGCGTCTGCGGCCAGGCGGCGAGCTCGGCGAGGGGGCGGCCGATGGCCTTGGAGGCGGGATGGCCGAAGACGTGCTCCGCGTCCTCGTTCCAGGCGGAGACGCGGTCGTCGGAGTCGACCTGGACGACGGCGACGCGGACCCGGCTGTCGGCGAGCGGCAGCAGCTTGTCGGGCACGACCGGGCCGGCGGAGCGGGTGCCGACGGGGCGGTCCGGAAGGTCCAGGCGGAACCACACGTGCTTGTGGGTGGCGGTGTACTCGACGCCCCAGCGGGTGGCGAGCGCGGCGCAGAGCATCAGGCCGCGGCCGTTCTCCCGGTCGGGGTCGGCGTACGGCCGGTCACCGGGGTGCCGCAGCGGCAGCTCGCGCTCCGGATAGCGGTCGGCGACCTCGACGCGGACGCCGTCCTCGGTGCGCAGGCACAGGACCTCGGCGCTGGTACCGGCGTGGACGACGGCGTTCGTGACGAGTTCGCTGGTGAGGACGACGGCGTCGTCGACGATGTCCGCGAAGCCCCAGCCCTGCAGGGTGTCGCGGACGAACAGGCGGGCGGAGGCGACCGAGCGCCCCTGGGGGTCGAAGCTGGCAGCCGCCCGAGCCGTGATCACGAGTCTCCTTCGACGCGGTGGTACATCGGATGCCAGGTTACTTACCTTCCCGGGCGGCAGGGGCCGTCACCGGGGATTCCACCCGGCGGGGCGGCCGGTGTGCGATGGTGCCGAAGTGTTATCGCCGGGTTCGGCCAGGGTGAAACACTGGGCAGGATCGGTTTGCACGGCGTGCCACGCCGTGTGCCGGTGGATGTGCGGTCGACCCTTTCGGGAGGGACACGGTGGAGTCTGGCGCAGCGGTGCGGCGTACGGGAACGCGCGCGAAGGGTGGCAGGTCGCGCCGGAACGGGACGACCGAGGTGGATACCGCCGCCCTGAACCGGCTGCTCACGGCCCTGGTGTCGATGCGGGACGGGAATTTCCGCAAGCGGCTGACGGTGTCCGGCGACGGGGTGATGGCGGAGATCGCCGCCGTCTACAACGAGGTCGCCGACCGCAACCTGCACCTCACCGGGGAGCTGTCCCGGGTCCGGCGCACGGTCGGGCGCGAGGGCAAGCTGAGCGAACGGCTGGAAGTCGGTGCCTGCGAGGGCTCCTGGGCGGCCGCGATCGACGCGTCCAACCAGCTCGTCGACGATCTGGCGCGGCCGGTGTCCGAGGTCGGGCGGGTGCTGTCGGCTGTCGCCGAGGGCGACCTGGACCAGCGGATGGACCTGCGGACGCAGACGGCGGACGGGGCGGGGCACCCGCTGCGCGGGGAGTTTCTTAAGGTCGGGCGGACGGTCAACAACCTGGTCGACCAGCTGTCCGCGTTCACCGACGAGGTGACGCGGGTGGCGCTGGAGGTGGGCACCGAGGGCAAGCTCGGCGGACAGGCCCAGGTGCGCGGAATGTCGGGTTCGTGGAAGGACCTGACCGATTCCGTCAACACGATGGCGTACCGGCTCACCGCTCAGGTGCGTGACATCGCCCTGGTGACGACGGCTGTGGCGAAGGGCGACCTGTCGCGCAAGGTCACGGTGCACGTGGCCGGCGAGATGCTCCAGCTGAAGAACACCGTCAACACGATGGTCGACCAGCTGTCGTCGTTCTCCTCGGAGGTGACGCGGGTCGCCCGCGAGGTGGGCACGGAAGGCGAGCTCGGCGGGCAGGCGCAGGTCCCCGGCGTCGCCGGCGTGTGGAAGGACCTCACCGACTCCGTCAATACGATGGCGGGCAACCTGACGGCCCAGGTGCGGGGGATCGCGCAGGTCACGACGGCCGTCGCGAACGGCGACCTGTCGCAGAAGGTGCGGGTCAGCGCCCGCGGCGAGGTCGCACAGCTGGCCGAAACGATCAATCAGATGACCGAGACGCTGCGGACGTTCGCGGACGAGGTCACGCGCGTCGCCAGCGAGGTCGGGGCCAAGGGCCTGCTGGGCGGCCAGGCGCAGGTGCCGGGCGCGGCGGGTACCTGGAAGGACCTCACCGACTCGGTGAACACGGTCTTCCGCAACCTCACCACGCAGGTGCGCGACATCGCGCAGGTGACGACGGCCGTGGCCAACGGCGACCTGTCGCAGAAGGTCACGGTCGACGTCGCCGGCGAGATGCTGGAGCTGAAGAACACCGTCAACACGATGGTGGACCAACTGCAGTCCTTCGGCGCGGAAGTGACGCGCGTGGCCCGCGAGGTCGGCGTCGAGGGCGAGCTGGGCGGCCAGGCGCAGGTGCCGGGCGCGGCGGGTACCTGGAAGGACCTCACCGACTCGGTGAACACCGCCTTCCGGAACCTGACGGGGCAGGTCCGCAACATCGCGCAGGTGACGACGGCCGTGGCCAACGGCGACCTGTCGCAGAAGGTCACCGTGGACGTCTCCGGCGAGATGCTCCAGCTGAAGAACACCGTGAACACGATGGTGGACCAGCTCTCCAGCTTCGCCGACCAGGTCACGCGCATGGCGCGGGACGTCGGCACGGAGGGCCGGCTCGGCGGGCAGGCCCGCGTCGAGGGAGTGTCGGGCACCTGGAAGGAGCTGACCGACTCGGTCAACTTCATGGCCGGGAACCTGACCTCGCAGGTGCGCCAGATCGCCCAGGTGACGACGGCGGTGGCGCGGGGCGACCTGTCGCAGAAGATCGACGTGGACGCCCGGGGCGAGATCCTGGAGCTGAAGAACACCATCAACACGATGGTCGACCAGCTGTCGGCCTTCGCGGAGCAGGTGACCCGGGTGGCCCGGGACGTGGGCACGGAGGGCCGCCTCGGCGGCCAGGCGCAGGTGCCGGGCGTGGCCGGGGTGTGGCGGGACCTCACGGACTCCGTGAACGGCATGGCCGGGAACCTGACCTCGCAGGTCCGCAACATCGCGCAGGTCGCGACGGCGGTGGCGCGGGGCGACCTGTCGCAGAAGATCGACGTGGACGCCCGGGGCGAGATCCTGGAGCTGAAGAACACCCTCAACACGATGGTGGACCAGCTGTCGAACTTCGCCGAGCAGGTGACCCGGGTGGCCCGCGAGGTGGGCACCGAGGGGATCCTGGGCGGCCAGGCGGAGGTGAAGGGCGTCTCCGGCACCTGGAAGGACCTGACCCAGTCCGTCAACTTCATGGCGAACAACCTCACCTCGCAGGTGCGCAACATCGCCGAGGTGACGACGGCGGTGGCGACCGGCGACCTCTCCAAGAAGATCACGGTCGACGCCAAGGGCGAGATCCTGGAGCTGGTGACGACCGTCAACACGATGGTGGACCAGCTGTCGTCGTTCGCCGAGCAGGTGACGCGGGTGGCCCGCGAGGTGGGCTCCGAGGGCATCCTCGGCGGCCAGGCCCGGGTGCGCGGCGTGACGGGCATCTGGAAGGACCTGACCGACAACGTCAACCTGATGGCGAACAACCTGACCTCCCAGGTGCGCAACATCTCCCAGGTGTCGGCGGCCGTCGCCAACGGCGACCTGACCAAGAAGGTGACGGTGGAGGCGCGCGGCGAGGTCGCGCAGCTCGCCGACACGGTCAACACGATGGTCAAGACGCTGTCCTCGTTCGCCGACGAGGTGACGCGCGTGGCCCGCGAGGTGGGCACCGAGGGCCGCCTCGGCGGCCAGGCGCACGTCCCGGGGGTGTCGGGGACGTGGAAGGACCTCACCGACTCGGTGAACTTCATGGCCTCGAACCTGACCGGGCAGGTGCGGCAGATCGCCATGGTCACGACGGCGATCGCCAAGGGCGACATGACCAAGAAGATCGACATCGACGCCCGGGGCGAGATCCTCGAGCTGAAGAACACGATCAACACGATGGTCGACCAGCTGTCGTCGTTCGCCGAGCAGGTGACGCGGGTGGCGCGCGAGGTGGGCACCGAGGGCATCCTCGGCGGGCAGGCGCGGGTGCGCGACGTCGACGGCACGTGGCGGGACCTGACCGAGTCCGTGAACGAGATGGCCGGCAACCTCACCCGGCAGGTCCGCGCGATCGCGGCCGTCGCCACGGCGGTGACCCGCGGCGACCTGAACCTGAAGATCGACGTGGACGCGGCGGGCGAGATCCAGGTCCTCCAGGACAACATCAACACGATGATCGCCAACCTGCGCGACACGACGCTGGCGAACAAGGAGCAGGACTGGCTCAAGGGCAACCTGGCCCGGATCTCGGCCCTGATGCAGGGCCGCCGCGACCTGGACGACGTCGCCTCGCTGATCATGAGCGAGCTGACCCCGGTGGTGTCGGCGCAGCACGGGGCGTTCTTCCTCGCGACGCCGGCCGGCGGGACCACCGAGATCGGCACCGAGGGCGGCCCCGACGGCTCGTACGAGCTGCGGATGCGCGGGAGCTACGCGTACGCGGGCGGGCAGATGCCGACGGCGTTCCGGCCGGGGGAGGGGCTGATCGGGACGGTCGCGGAGGAGAAGCGGACGATCCTCGTCGAGAACACCCCGCCGGGCTACCTGAAGATCTCCTCGGGTCTCGGGGAGGCGCCGCCGGCGCACGTGATCGTGCTGCCGGTGCTCTTCGAGGGGAAGGTGCTGGGCGTGATCGAGCTGGCGTCGTTCCAGCCGTTCACGCAGATCCAGAAGGACTTCCTGAGCCAGATCGCCGAGATGATCGGCACGAGCGTCAACACCATCAGCGTCAACTCCAAGACGGAGATGCTGCTCAAGCAGTCGCAGGAGATGACGGAGCAGCTGCGCGAGCGCTCCGACGAGCTGGAGAACCGGCAGAAGGCGCTCCAGGCCGCCAACGCGGAGCTGGAGGAGAAGGCGGAGCTGCTGGCGCAGCAGAACCGCGACATCGAGGTGAAGAACACCGAGATCGAGGAGGCCCGGCAGGTCCTGGAGGAGCGCGCCGAGCAGCTCGCGGTCTCGATGCGCTACAAGTCGGAGTTCCTGGCGAACATGTCGCACGAGCTGCGGACGCCGCTGAACTCGCTGCTGATCCTGGCGAAGCTGCTGGCCGACAACGCGGACGAGAACCTGTCGCCCAAGCAGGTGGAGTTCGCGGAGACCATCCACGGGGCGGGCTCGGACCTGCTCCAGCTGATCAACGACATCCTCGACCTGTCGAAGGTCGAGGCGGGCAAGATGGACGTCTCGCCGACACGGATCGCGCTGGTGCAGCTCGTCGACTACGTGGAGGCGACGTTCCGGCCGCTGACCGCGGAGAAGGGCCTGGACTTCTCGGTACGGGTCTCCCCGGAGCTGCCCGCCACCCTGCACACCGACGAGCAGCGGCTCCTCCAGGTGCTGCGGAACCTGCTGTCGAACGCGGTGAAGTTCACCGACACCGGGGCGGTGGAGCTGGTGATCCGCCCGGCGGGATCGGACGTGCCGCCGGCGATCCGGGAGCAGCTGCTGGAGGCGGGCTCGCTGCGCGAGGCCGACGGGGACCTGATCGCGTTCTCGGTGACGGACACCGGCATCGGGATCGCGGCGAGCAAGATGCTGGTGATCTTCGAGGCGTTCAAGCAGGCGGACGGGACGACGAGCCGGAAGTACGGCGGCACGGGCCTCGGGCTGTCGATCAGCCGGGAGATCGCCCGGCTGCTGGGCGGCGAGATCCACGCGGCGAGCGAGCCCGGCCGCGGCTCCACCTTCACGCTGTACCTGCCGCTGCACCCGAGCGAGCTGCCGCCCCAGGGGTACGCCTCCCCGCAGCCCGGCGGCGGCCGGCCGGAGGGCCACCGCCTGCCGGAGGGCGGGACGCGGGAGCTGCCGGCGCCGGCGGCCCCGGCGGCCCTCCCCGCGGCGCAGCCGCAGCCGGCCCCGCCGGCGGCCGCGCACGGCGGGCAGGGCCAGAGCGGGACGGCGCTGTTCCGGCGCCGCCGCAAGGCGGCGGGCGGGGAGCCGGAGCCGCGTACGGCCTCCGTACCCGCCCGGCCGGCCCGGCAGGCGCCGGAGGAGGGCTGGACGGCCCCGCAGGAGGAGCAGGCGCCGCCGCCGGCGTACGACTTCCACGGGGAGAAGGTGCTCATCGTCGACGACGACGTCCGGAACGTCTTCGCGCTCACCAGCGTGCTGGAGCAGCACGGGCTGGCGGTGCTGTACGCGGAGAACGGCCGGGAGGGCATCGAGGTGCTGGAGCAGCACGACGACGTGGCGGTCGTGCTGATGGACATCATGATGCCGGAGATGGACGGGTACGCGACGACGACGGCGATCCGGCGGATGCCGCAGTTCGCCGGGCTGCCGATCATCGCGCTCACCGCGAAGGCGATGAAGGGCGACAAGGAGAAGGCCATCGACTCCGGGGCGTCCGACTACGTCACCAAGCCGGTCGACCCGGACTACCTGCTGTCGGTGATGGAGCAGTGGATGCGCGGGTAGGACGGGTGCGGGGAGGGGGCATCCGGGGAACCCCCGGGCTCCCCGCCCCGTTTCCCATTCGTGCACAGTGACATCTCGGTGACAGGGTGTGGCGATCTCGGGACTGGGGCTACGATGACCGGCACAAGGACGGGCGGCGCAAGGATGCCGTCCTCTGGGGCGGGGCCCGGCGCGCACGCCGGAGCCAGGAGCCGGGGAGGCCCCGTGCCGGGGCGAGGAGGACAGGGCATGGTGCAGAAGGCCAAGATCCTCCTGGTCGACGACCGGCCGGAGAATCTGCTGGCGCTGGAGGCCATCCTCTCCGCGCTCGATCAGACCCTGGTCAGGGCGTCGTCCGGGGAGGAGGCGCTCAAGGCGCTGCTCACGGACGATTTCGCGGTCATCCTGCTGGACGTGCAGATGCCCGGCATGGACGGCTTCGAGACGGCCGCGCACATCAAGCGGCGGGAGCGGACCCGGGACATCCCGATCATCTTCCTGACCGCCATCAACCACGGTCCGCACCACACCTTCCGCGGGTACGCGGCGGGCGCGGTGGACTACATCTCCAAGCCGTTCGACCCGTGGGTGCTGCGGGCCAAGGTCTCCGTGTTCGTCGAGCTGTACACGAAGAACTGCCGGCTGCGGGAGCAGGCGGCGCTGCTGCGGCTCCAGCTGGAGGGCGGCGGCACGGCCGACGGGGGCAAGGAGACCGCCGGGCTGCTCGCCGAGCTGTCTGCGCGGCTCGCGGCGGTGGAGGAGCAGGCCGAGGCGCTGACGAAGCAGCTCGGCGAGGAGGCCGCCGATCCGGCGGTCGTGGCGACCGCGGCACACCTGGAGCGCAAGCTCACCGGGCTGCGGCGGGCGCTGGACGCGCTGGAGCCGGGGTCGGGCGGGGGAGCGCAGGTCATGCCCGCGCAGCACTGACCGGACCGCCGCCGTCCGGGCCGGCGCCCTGTGCCGGGCGCCGGTGGCGCGCGGGTGGGGAAGGTCTGGCGGGTCGTCAAACCGACGCTCTCGTGGGCGACACGAACGGGTGAAGGGGTGGGCACGCGTGTCCACCGGCGTGCACACCGGTAACCTCGGGCCCATGGCCTCACGTACGTCCGGCAAGGGTTCCCAGAGCACGGCGGGCACCGCGAAGGGCCGCACCGGCCGTACGACGGCGCCGGCGAAGAAGGCGGCTCCCGCACGCGGCGCGGCCCCGCGGAAGGCGCCCGCCAAGCGGGCCCCCGCCAAGAAGGCGGCGCCGAAGCCCGCCCCCTCCCCGACCGGGGGAGTGGTGCGGCTGGTGCGCGCCGTCTGGCTGGGCTGCGCGCACGCCGTCGGCGCGGTGTTCCGCGGGATCGGGCAGGGCGCGAGGAACCTCGACCCGGCGCACCGCAAGGACGGCGTCGCGCTGCTGCTGCTCGCCCTCGCGCTGATCGTCGCCGCGGGTACCTGGTCGAACCTCAGCGGTCCGGTCGGCGAGCTGGTCACGATGCTGGTCACCGGCGCCTTCGGCCGGCTCGACCTGCTCGTGCCGGTCATCCTCGGCGTGATGGCCGTCCGCTTCATCCGCCATCCCGACGAGCCCGACGCCAACGGCCGGATCGGCGTCGGCCTGTCCGCGCTGGCCGTCGGCGTCCTCGGCCTCGTCCACATCGCCTGCGGCGCGCCCGGCCGGGGCGAGGGCACCACCGCGATGCAGGACGCGGGCGGCCTGGTCGGCTGGGCCGCGTCCAAGCCGCTGATCTTCACCATGGGTGCGCCGCTGGCCGTGCCGATGCTGGTCCTCCTGACGGTCTTCGGGCTGCTCGTGGTCACCGCGACGCCCGTCAACGCCATCCCGGAGCGGCTGCGCCGGCTCGGGATCCGGCTCGGCGTCATCGCCCCCAACGAGTACGACGAGGAGTACGGGCCGGCCCCCGCCGCCCGGCGCGGCCGCCACGACCCCGAGCAGTGGCGGGCCCGCGGAGGCCCGGCCGACGCCGGCCCGGACCCGGTGGACGTCGAGGAGCAGGCCCTGGCCGCCCGCCGGCGCCGGCCGCGCCGGACCCCGGTCGACCCCGCGGTGGAGCGGGAGATGGACGCCGTCGACGTGGCCGCGGCCGCCGCTGCCGCCCTGGACGGGGTCGTCCTCGGCGGGATGCCGCCCTCGCCGGTGGTCGCCGGCCTCACCCAGGGGATCACCGCCGGCCAGGACGGCGCGGAGCCCACCGCGCCGGTGCCTCCGGCCCGTGCCGGCGCGAAGCCCGGCGCGCCCGCCGGTGCGCGCGGTGCCGCAGCGCCGGAGCCGGCCGACGGGCTGCCGCACGACACCACGGCCGCGGCATCGGGGACGCTGTCCGTGCCGGACCTGACCAAGGCGCCGCCGGAGCCGCAGCCGCTGCCGCCCCGGGCGGAGCAGCTCCGGCTGCGCGGGGACGTCACGTACGCGCTGCCCTCGCTGGACCTGCTGGAGCGCGGCGGGCCGGGCAAGACGCGCAGCGCGGCGAACGACGCCGTCGTCGCCTCCCTGCGCAACGTCTTCTCCGAGTTCAAGGTCGACGCGGACGTCACCGGCTTCACCCGCGGCCCGACGGTCACCCGCTACGAGGTCACCCTCGGCGCGGCCGTCAAGGTGGAGCGGATCACCGCGCTGACCAAGAACATCGCGTACGCGGTCGCGAGCCCCGACGTCCGGATCATCAGCCCGATCCCCGGCAAGTCTGCCGTCGGCATCGAGATCCCGAACACCGACCGCGAGATGGTCAACCTGGGCGACGTGCTGCGCCTGGCGGACGCCGCCGAGGACGACCACCCGATGCTCGTGGCGCTCGGCAAGGACGTCGAGGGCGGCTACGTCATGGCCAACCTCGCGAAGATGCCGCACGTGCTGGTCGCCGGCGCCACCGGCTCCGGCAAGTCCTCCTGCATCAACTGCCTGATCACGTCGATCATGGTGCGGGCCACGCCGGAGGACGTCCGCATGGTGCTGATCGACCCCAAGCGGGTCGAGCTGACCGCGTACGAGGGCATCCCGCACCTGATCACGCCGATCATCACCAACCCCAAGCGGGCCGCCGAGGCCCTCCAGTGGGTCGTGCGGGAGATGGACCTGCGCTACGACGACCTGGCGGCCTTCGGCTACCGGCACATCGACGACTTCAACCAGGCCATCCGCGAGGGCAAGATCAAGCTGCCGCCGGGCAGCGAGCGGGAACTCAGCCCGTACCCGTACCTCCTGGTGATCGTCGACGAGCTCGCCGACCTGATGATGGTCGCCCCGCGCGACGTGGAGGACTCCATCGTCCGCATCACCCAGCTGGCCCGCGCGGCCGGCATCCACCTGGTGCTCGCCACGCAGCGCCCCTCGGTGGACGTGGTGACGGGCCTCATCAAGGCGAACGTGCCCTCGCGGCTCGCGTTCGCCACCTCCTCTCTCGCCGACAGCCGGGTCATCCTGGACCAGCCGGGCGCCGAGAAGCTCATCGGCAAGGGCGACGGGCTGTTCCTGCCGATGGGCGCCAACAAGCCGGTCCGCCTCCAGGGCGCCTTCGCCACCGAGGAGGAGGTCGGCAAGGTCGTCCGGCACTGCAAGGACCAGATGGCGCCGGTCTTCCGGGACGACGTCACCGTCGGGCAGCAGCAGAAGAAGGAGATCGACGAGGAGATCGGCGACGACCTCGACCTGCTCTGCCAGGCGGCCGAGCTGGTGGTCTCCACCCAGTTCGGGTCGACGTCGATGCTCCAGCGCAAGCTGCGCGTGGGCTTCGCCAAGGCGGGCAGGCTGATGGACCTGATGGAGTCGCGGGGGATCGTGGGGCCGAGCGAGGGCTCCAAGGCGCGCGACGTCCTGGTGAAGGCGGACGAACTGGACGGGGTCCTCGCGGTCATCCGCGGCGAGGCGCCGTAGGGGCGGCGGGCCGGGTCCGGGTGGATTTCGCGGGCAACCGTTTCCGTTGGGCCCACGTCTAGTTGAGGGGGGTGGCGGCACCGTCCGGTGCGGTACCCGGTGCGCGTGCGGGTCCGGGCGGCCGCCGAAACGGCACGGGCCCCGGCACGCCATTCGGATGGCGTACGGAGTCCACCCCTCCGGTTGCTCCTCCCTTTCGTCACCCCCCTAGACTGGACATCCAGCAGGTGGCTACACGCTCGAAAGGCGCCCTCGTGTCCATCGGCATCTCCAACTCCCCCGAAGATGAGCGTCCTTCGACCGGCGACCGGTCCGAGGACCGCCCCACCGAACGCACTTCCGAAGGACCGTCCATCGGGACGGCCCTGAAGAAGGCCCGGATCGTTGCCGGGCTCACCGTCGACGAGGTCAGCTCCACGACGCGCGTGCGCATCCCGATCGTGCACGCGATCGAGGCCGACGACTTCACGCGGTGCGGCGGTGACGTGTACGCCCGCGGCCACATCCGCACCCTCGCCCGCGCCGTCGGCGTCGACCCGGCCCCCCTGGTCGAGGCGTACGACGCGGCACACGGCGGCCGGCCGGCGCCGACTCCGGCCGCGCCCATGTTCGACGCGGAGCGGATCCGCCCCGAGCGGCAGCGGCCCAACTGGACCGCCGCCATGGTCGCCGCCATCGTCGCCGTGATCGGCTTCGTCGGCTTCACCGCCTTCGGCGGCGGCGGGGCCGGGGAGAAGCGGCCCCAGGCCGAGGGCTCCCCCGCCCCCAAGGCCGCTCCCAAGCAGCCCGCCGGCAAGCCGGCGCAGCCCCAGCAGAGCCCGGCGGCGCCGAAGCCGGAGCCTTCCGACAGCGCGATCGCCGCCGCGCCCAAGGACCTCGTCACGGTCGTCCTGACCGCCAGCGACGGCGACAGCTGGATCTCCGCCAAGGACCACAGCGGCCGGCTGCTCTTCGACGGAACCCTGGACCTCGGCGAGTCCAAGACCTTCACGGACAAGGAATCCATCGACCTCGTGATCGGCGACGCCGGTGTCGTCACGCTCTTCGTGAACGGCAAGGAGATCAAGGACGAATTCCAGCCGGGCCAGGTGGAACGCCTCACATACACCAAGGACGATCCCGTCCAGGGACCGGCCCAGGCAGGCTGAGCTGCGCTGAATACGGAATTCCGGATCCCCGGGGTGTCGCACGGCACCCCGGGGATCTTGGTTTGCCGGGCCTTGGGGCAGGGGGCGCCGTTCGGACAAAGTAGTCTTGAGTCCATGCCCGAACGCCGCACCGTCGCCCTTGTCACTCTTGGCTGCGCCCGTAACGAGGTGGACTCGGAGGAGCTCGCAGGCCGCTTGGCGGCGGATGGCTGGGAGCTCGTCGAGGACGCCGCCGAAGCGGACGTCGCCGTCGTCAACACCTGCGGCTTCGTCGAAGCCGCGAAGAAGGACTCCGTGGACGCCCTCCTCGAGGCCAACGACCTCAAGGACCACGGGCGCACCCAGGCCGTCGTCGCCGTCGGCTGCATGGCCGAGCGCTACGGCAAGGAACTCGCCGACGCCCTCCCCGAGGCCGACGGCGTGCTCGGCTTCGACGACTACGCCGACATCTCCAACCGCCTCCAGGTGATCCTCAGCGGCGGCAGCGTCGAGGCGCACACCCCGCGCGACCGCCGCAAGCTGCTGCCGATCAGCCCCGCCGAACGCCAGGCCGCCGACGTCGCCCTGCCCGGGCAC
>NZ_RPSE01000136.1:0-14394 GCF_003949955.1 Streptomyces sp. WAC05292 | reverse complement strand
CCTGACCGGCCCACCTGCGCCTCCGCGTCCCGCCCCGCGGAGGGGCGGGACGCGGAGGCGCAGGTGGGCCGGTCAGGTGCTCAGGGCCTCCGTCGCGATGTTCGCGGCCACCTGTTCCAGCAGGGGGCCCGCGTTGGCGATGCAGGTTGCCGGGTCCGGTTCGAGTTCCGTGAGCGGGTAGGCCCTGCGGATGCCGGCCGCTCGGAGTGCCGACTGGTCGAGCAGGAGCCGGCCGCACACCGCGACGACCTCCTTGCCCGCCGCCCGCGCCGCCGCGGCGACGCCCGCGGGGGCCTTGCCGTGCAGGGTCTGCTCGTCCAGCGAGCCTTCGCCGGTGATGACCAGCGTCGCCCGCTCCAGGGCGGGAGCGAAGCCGAGCACGTCCAGCATCAGTTCGATGCCGGGGCGGAAGCTCGCCCCGAGCAGCAGCGCGCCGTAGCCGATGCCGCCCGCGCCTCCGGCGCCGGGCGAGGCCGCGAGCTCGGCGGCCTTCGGGCCGCTCGCCCGCTCCAGGACCTGCGCGTAGTGGGCGAGGGCCGCGTCCAGCGTCTGCACGTCCTCGGGCGTGGCGCCCTTCTGCGGCCCGTACACCGCCGCGCAGCCCTTGGGGCCGGTCAGCGGGTTGTCCACGTCGCTCGCCAGGACGAAGTCGACGTCCGCGAAGCGGGGGTCGACACCCGACAGGTCGGCCGAGGCGAGTCCGGCCAGGGCGCCGCCGCCCGGGCCGACCGGTCGGCCGTCCGCGTCCAGGAACACCGCGCCCAGCGCGGCGAGCATGCCCGCGCCGCCGTCGGTGGTGGCGCTGCCGCCCACGCCGAAGACGATCGTGCGCGCCCCCGCGTCCAGGGCGGCCTTCAGCACCTCGCCGGAGCCGTACGTGGTCGCGGTCAGCGGGGCGAAGACGCCCGCCGGGAGCAGCTGGAGGCCGGAGGCCTCCGCCATCTCGACCACCGCGGTGCCGTCGCGCAGGGCGAAGGCGGCGGTGACCGGCTCGCCGAGCGGCCCGGTGACCCGTACCTCACGGCGTTCGAAACCGGCCGCCACGGCGGCCGCGACCGTGCCGTCGCCGCCGTCCGCGACGGGGAGGGTCTCGACCTCCACGTCCGGTACGGCCCTGCGAAGGCCGGCCGTCACCCGCTCGGCGACCTGAACGGCCGTGAGCGAGCCCTTGAACTTGTCCGCGGCGATCAGCACGCGCGCGGCCTCAGATACTGCTCCGTTCGTCACCTTGCCATCCCTTGCTTTCGAACAGTGCAGTCGCGCCACCCCGAGCCTATCCGGAGGATCCTCTGAAGCCCATGCGTGGCCTGGGCCACACCGCCTCCCGGAACGGGTACGCATCCGGTCGTAGCGCTGCAAAACCCCCGTTCCGCCCGCCGGATTCCCCACTCCACGGAGCCCGCCCCGTCCGCCGTTCCCGGTCGGTAGGGTGGCCGCGTGACCACCACGGATGACTACGCCACGTACATCGCGAGCCTGCCCCGCGTCCTGGCGGGTGCCGCCGCGCTGTACCGGGACGCGGAGGGTCGCGTCCTGATCGTCGAGCCGAACTACCGGGACGGCTGGGCGCTGCCCGGCGGGACGATCGAGTCCGACGCGGGGGAGTCGCCGCGGGCCGCCGCCCGGCGCGAGAGCGCCGAGGAGATCGGGCTCGACCGCCCGCTCGGCCGGCTGCTGGCCGTGGACTGGACGGTGGGCCCCGGCCGGCCCCCGCTGGTCGCGTACCTCTTCGACGGCGGCGTCCTCGACGCCGACGACCTCGCGTCGATCCGGCTGCAGGAGGAGGAGCTGCTGTCCTGGCGGCTCGTCGCCCCCGCGGAGCTCCCCGACCACCTGCTCGGGCCGCTCGGCCGGCGGGCCCTGGAGGCGTGCCGGGTGCTGGAGTCCGGCGAGGGCGCGGTGGAGTTGGAGAACGGCCGCCGCCCGGAAGCCCCCTGACGCGGGGTCGGTGACACGGCGCTTACACCCGGCAGGACACAATCGAGCGATGATCACCATGTACGCCTGGCCGAGCACGGCCGACGGGCCGGACGCGCTGCCCATGGTCCACTTCACCACCGACCGCCAGGAGAGCGGCGAGGTCACCGCCGACGGCACCCCGGTGTGGCTGTTCGACAGCGCGATACGCGAGGGCGGCTGGGCCCTCTTCAGCGACTTCGAGGGCTGGTCGGCCCCCGCCGAGGGCTGGCAGGCCTTCTACCGCCGTGAGGACGACCTGCTCGCCGTGTCCGGGCCCGGCCCCTGCGAGGGCTGGTACCAGGGCAACCTGGGGGCGGACGCCGACTGGGTGGAGGCGGCCTCCGCCCGGCAGAGCGTCGTCCTGCTGGCCGCCCCGGTGCAGCACCCGTCCCTCTTCGGCTACGCCGTGGAGGCCGGCGCCGCCTTCGCCCTGCTGGTGCCGCTCGCCGTGCTCTAGCGGCGCGCCGGGAGGGCGTACTCTCTGCCGGTGCACGACATACGCGCAGTCTCCCTCACCACGCAGGCCTACGCACTCACGCGTGAGGAGTTCCACGGAGCCGTCAAGGCGGCCGCCCCTTACCGGGGCCAGCGGCGGCTCGCCGCCGCCACCGTGGCCCTGGTAGCCGCGTTCCACGCGGCTTTCCTGTACCTCGGGATCCCGCCGAGCCCGTTGATGCTGGGCGCCGCCGCCGTCCTCGTCGTTCTGGCCGTGCCTGTGCCCCTGCTGATCACCGCACACGCGTACCGCGCGGTGCGGGACAAGGGGGAAGGCCGGTGCGTCCTGGACGGGGACGGTGTCGGGTGCCATGGGGCCGAGGAGATCCAGCGGATGCCGTGGAGCGCGGTCACCGGTTTCCGTGAGACGGACGAGATGTTCGTGCTCCTGGTGCGGAACGGCCGGAAACAGGGGATCCTCGCCGTGCCGAAGCGCGTGCTCACCGGGCCGGGCGAGGCGGAGCTGCTGGGCGCCCTGCTCGACGAGCGCATCGGCCGCCGCTAGCCGGCGCCTCCCTCCGCCCCGCCGGTCAGAAGAGGGCTTCCGCGGCCGGGGCGGCGGCTGCCGTCTTGCCGGACTCGTGCCGCAGCAGGCGGACCTTGCGGTCGAGGCCGCCGCCGTAGCCCGTCATGCCGCCCGAGGCGCCGATCACGCGGTGGCAGGGGACGATGATGCCGATCGGGTTCTTCCCGTTGGCGAGGCCGACGGCCCGGGACGCGTTCGGCTTGCCGAGCCGGGCCGCGAGCTCCCCGTACGACCAGGTCTGTCCGTACGGGATCTGCACCAGCTGGTCCCACACGCTGCGCTGGAACGGGGTGCCCTCCATGCGGAGCGGCAGGTCGAAGCGGGTCAGATCCCCGGCGAAGTACGCGGCCAGCTGCCGGACGACCTCCGGGAAGGGCTCCTCCTCGGCGGAGACCCGTGCCCCGAAGGCCTCCTCGGCGGGCCGGTGCCGCTGCCCGACCATGTAGAGCCCGCACAGGACGCCGTCCGAGGCGACCAGCGTGAGGGGCCCGTACGGGCTGTCGACGACGGTGTGCTGCTTGATGGGCGTCATGGTGCCGTGTACTCCTCAGGCGGGCAGGTGGTTGATCGGGTGGCTGTCGATGGCCCACAGGTACTGGACGGCGTACGCCCGCCAGGGCCGCCACGCGGCCGCGCGGGCGGTGAGCGCCGCCGGTGTGGACGGCAGGCCGAGCTGCTTCGCGGCCCGGCGCAGGCCGAGGTCGGACGGCAGGAAGGCGTCGGGGTCGCCGAGTGCCCGCATCGCGATGACCTCGGTGGTCCAGGGGCCGAAGCCGGGCAGGGCGGCGAGCCGGGCGCGGGCGTCCTCCCAGTCGCTGTCGACGCCGAGCGGCAGGGAGCCGTCGGCCAGGGCGGTGACGAGGGTGGTCAGGGTGGTGCGGCGGCTGCGCGGGAGGGCGAGCGCCTCCGGGTCGAGGCCGGCGAGGGCCTCGGGGGTGGGGAAGAGGTGGGTGAGGCCGCCGGCCGGGTCGGGGTCGGCGACGGGTTCGCCGTGGGCGGCGACCAGGCGGGCGGCATGGGTGCGGGCCGCCGCGGTGGACACCTGCTGGCCCAGCACCGCCCGTACCGCGAATTCGGCGGCGTCGACGGTCCGCGGCACCCGGCGGCCGGGCGCCTTGTCGACGAGCGGCGCCAGCAGCGGGTCGGCGCGCAGCTGCCCGTCGACGGCCTCGGGGTCGGCGTCGAGGTCGAGGAGGCGGCGGCAGCGGCTGATCGCGATGGTGAGGTCGCGCAGGTCGGTGAGGGCGAGCTGGCAGCCGATGTGGTCGGGCCGGGGGGTCAGCGCGGCGACCCCGGTGCCGTAGGGCAGCCGCAGGGTGCGGCGGTAGGCGCCGGCCCGCCACTCCTCGACGCCGGGGACGGCGGTCGCGGCGAGGTGGCCGAAGAGGTTGTCCGGGTTGAGCGGGGCGCGGAACGGCAGCCGCAGGCTGATCGTGCCGGGGATGCGGGGGGTCTGCCGGGCGGCGCCGGCGGCGCGGGCGCGCAGCTCGCCGGGGGCGAGGGCGAAGACCTCCCGCACGGTCTCGTTGAAGGTGCGGATGGAGGAGAATCCGGCGGCGAAGGCGACGTCGCCCATCGGCAGCTCGGAGGTCTCGATCAGCAGGCGGGCGGTCTCGGCGCGCTGGGCGCGGGCGAGCGCGAGCGGCCCGGCCCCGAGCTCGGCGTTCAGCTGGCGCTCCACCTGGCGGGTGGAGTAGCCGAGGCGGGAGGCGAGGCCGGGGACGCCCTCGCGGTCCACGACGCCGTCCTGGATGAGGCGTACGGCGCGGGCGACGGCGTCGGCGCGGGCGTTCCATTCGGGGGAGCCGGGCGAGGTGTCGGGCCGGCACCGCTTGCAGGCGCGGTACCCGGCCTGCTGGCAGGCGGCGGCGCTCGGCAGGAAGGTCATGTTCTCGACCTTGGGCGGGACGGCCGGGCAGCTGGGTCGGCAGTAGATCCGCGTCGTCCGCACGGCGGTGAAGAACCAGCCGTCGAAGCGGGCGTCCTTCGACTGCACGGCCCTGACGCAGCGCTCGGTGTCGGTGTACATGGCTCCCAGCATTCCGGCCCGGGCGGCGCCGGGCTGGCGGTTTTCCGACATCAAGGCTACGCGGCCTGCCCCGCGCCGGGGCCCGAAGACCCGTGCCCGGCCGGCACGCGCGAGGGCCCCCGCTGCGCCTGGCGGCGGCGGGGGCCCTCGTCGGTGGTGCGGTGCCGCGGGCTACGGGAGCTGGGCTGCCCGGGCCTCGCGGCGGTTGTGCCGGAAGGTGTTGGCCCGGCGGGTGGTGGCGAACAGCGGGATGGTCGCCGCCAGGGCGATCTGCAGGGCGCAGCCGGTCTGCAGCAGCAGCTGGCCGCCGGGCGCGTCGAACGCCCACGCCGCGAGCAGGCCCATGGCGCTGATGATCCAGCTGAGCATGGCGATCGCGAGGACGCCCCGCGGCTTCGGGTACTCGACGCGGCTCACCATCAGCCACGCGACGCCGATGATCGCCAGCAGGGTCGGCGGGAAGGGCAGCTCCAGCAGCACGATCGAGACGACCGTGAGGGCGCCGAAGGGGCTCGGCATGCCCTGGAACATGCCGTCCTTCATCGTCACGCAGCTGAACCGGGCGAGCCGGAGCACGACCGCCAGCAGCACGACGATCGCCGCGAGCGCGGAGACCTTCTGGTGCGCGTCGTCGGCGACCATGCCGTACACGAGTACGAAGTACGCCGGCGCGAGCCCGAAGCTGATCAGGTCGGACAGGTTGTCCAGCTCGGCTCCCATGGGGGAGCTGCGCAGCTTGCGGGCGACGATGCCGTCGAAGAGGTCGAAGACCGCCGCGAGCAGCATCAGTATCACCGCGGTCGCCGCGCTGTGCCGGGCCATGCCGGACTCGCCGCTGCCGGTGAGGTGCGGGATGAGGATCCCGGTGGTGGTGAAGTACACCGCCATGAACCCGCACGTGGCGTTGCCGAGGGTGAGGGTGTCCGCTATCGACAGCCGCAGCGAGAGCGGCATGTCGTCCTCGGCGGCCTCCTCCTCGGCGGCCTCGGGCACCCAGCCTGTGGCGGGGGTCTCCGGGTCAGTCACGGTCAATTCGGGTCACCCCCGCGGTGGTGGTCTGACCGACCTCGACCGCGACCTCGACGCCCTCGGGGAGGTAGATGTCGACGCGGGAGCCGAAGCGGATCAGACCGATGCGCTCACCCTGCTCCACCTTGGTGCCGGCCGGCAGGTACGGGACGATGCGGCGCGCGACGGCTCCGGCGATCTGCACCATCTCGATGTCGCCGAGCTCGGTGTCGAAGTGCCAGACGACGCGCTCGTTGTTCTCGCTCTCCTTGTTGAACGCCGGGACGAACCCGCCGGGGATGTGCTCCACGGACGTCACCGTGCCCGCCAGCGGCGCGCGGTTGACGTGGACGTTCAGCGGGCTCATGAAGATCGCGACGCGGGTGCGTCCGTCCTTCCACGGCATGATGCTCTGCACCACGCCGTCGGCGGGCGAGATGACGCGGCCCTCGGCGATCTCCCGCTCGGGGTCGCGGAAGAACCACAGCATGCCCGCGGCGAGAGCGGTGGCGGGCACGGCCGCCGCGGCCCAGCGTCCGGACTTGCGGGCCCGGGCGAGGCTGAGCGCCGCGGTGGCGACGGTCGGCAGAAGCCACGGCGATGCTCCGCGCGCGAGGCGTACGCCGAAGAGGCTGTCGCGAGGTGCAGAGGTTTGGCTGTGGGGCATGGATGACCTTCGTAGCGGTGGATTGCCGCGCCGCAAACAGGGGGACGGGACGGCGGCTTTACTGGAATGCTATCGGTTGCGCGCGACAACTGGGCAAGCCAGAAGCCGAGTCGATGCCCGTCAGCCAGTGACTGCTAGTGATTCTTTTGCGGCGGACCCCTGGAGGATCCGCCGCAAAAGGGACTTTCAGCCCTGGAGTCGGTACTCCTCGAGCAGGCGTCGCCCAATGATCATTTTCTGGATCTCGGCGGTACCTTCACCGATCAGCAGCATCGGCGCCTCCCGGTAGAGGCGCTCGATCTCGTACTCCTTCGAGAAGCCGTAGCCGCCGTGGATGCGGAAAGCGTCCTCCACGACCTCCTTGCAGTACTCGGAGGCGAGGTACTTCGCCATCCCCGCTTCGAGGTCGTTTCGTTCCCCGGAGTCCTTTTTGCGAGCTGCGTTGACCATCATCGCATGAGCGGCTTCCACCTTGGTAGCCATCTCGGCCAGCTTGAACTGGATGGCCTGGTGCTGGGCGATCGGCTTGCCGAAGGTGTGGCGCTGCTGGGCGTACGAGACGCCGAGCTCGAAGGCACGCTGCGCGACGCCGCAGCCACGCGCCGCCACGTTGACCCGGCCGACCTCGACGCCGTCCATCATTTGGTAAAAGCCCCGGCCGGTCTGTCCGCCGAGTACACGATTGGCCGGAATGCGCAGTCCGTCCATGATGAGCTCGGTCGTGTCGACGCCCTTGTAGCCCATCTTGTCGATCTTGCCGGGGATGGTGAGGCCCGGGCGGACCTCGCCGAAGCCCGGCTCCTTCTCCACCAGGAAGGTCGTCATCGACTTGTGCGGCGCCGTCCCCTCGGGGTGTCCTTCGTCACTCCGGCACAGCACGGCCACCAGCGTCGAGGTGCCGCCGTTGGTCAGCCACATCTTCTGGCCGTTCAGGACGTACTCGTCGCCGTCCTTCACCGCCTTCGACGTGATCGCCGACACATCGGAGCCCAGCCCCGGCTCGGACATCGAGAACGCGCCCCGCACCTCTCCCAGCGCCATCCGCGGCAGGAAGTGGTCCTTCTGCTCCTGCGTGCCGTGCTGCTTGAGCATGTACGCCACGATGAAGTGCGTGTTGATGATGCCCGAGACGGACATCCAGCCGCGGGCTATCTCCTCCACGCACAGCGCGTACGTGAGCAGCGACTCACCGAGACCGCCGTACTCCTCGGGGATCATCAGCCCGAAGAGCCCCAGCTCCTTCAGGCCGTCGACGATCTGCTGCGGGTACTCGTCGCGGTGCTCCAGCTCGGTCGCGACCGGGATGATCTCCTTGTCCACGAACTCGCGGACGGTCTTGAGGATCTCCTGCTGGACGTCGGTCAGGCCGGCGGTCTGGGCGAGACGCGTCATGGCTTACTTCCCCTGTTCCTTCAGCTCGGGCCGGCCGGGCTGCTCGCCGCCGCGCTCCTTGGTGTACGTCTCGGTCGGAACCATCACCTTGCGCCGGAAGACGCAGACGAGGGTGCCGTCCTGCTTGTAGCCCTTGGTCTCGACATGGACGATGCCGCGGTCGCTCTTCGACTTCGAGGGCGTCTTGTCCAGGACCGTGGTCTCGCCGTAGATCGTGTCGCCGTGGAACGTCGGGGCGACGTGCCGCAGCGACTCGATCTCCAGGTTGGCGATGGCCTTGCCGGAGACGTCCGGCACGGACATGCCGAGCAGCAGCGAGTAGATGTAGTTGCCCACCACCACGTTGCGGCCGAAGTCCGTCGTCTTCTCGGCGTAGTTCGCGTCCATGTGGAGCGGGTGGTGGTTCATGGTGAGGAGGCAGAAGAGGTGGTCGTCGTACTCCGTGACCGTCTTCCCGGGCCAGTGCTTGTAGACGGCCCCGACCTCGAACTCCTCGTACGTGCGTCCGAACTGCATCGGGTCAGGCCTCCGGGATCTCGAACTTGCTGGTGCGCTGCATGCCGGCCGCGCGGCCCTTGCCCGCGATGACCAGGGCCATCTTGCGGCTGGCCTCGTCGATCATCTCGTCGCCGAGCATCGCCGAGCCCTTCTTGCCGCCCGCCTCGGACGTGCACCACTCGTACGCGTCCAGGATCAGCTCGGCGTGGTCGTAGTCCTCCTGCGAGGGGGAGAAGACCTCGTTGGCCGCCTCGACCTGGCCGGGGTGCAGCACCCACTTGCCGTCGAAGCCGAGCGCGGCGGCGCGGCCGGCGACCGCGCGGAAGCCGTCGACGTTCTTGATCTGCAGGTAGGGGCCGTCGATCGCCTGGAGGTCGTTCGCGCGGGCCGCCATCAGGATCTTCATCAGGATGTAGTGGTAGGCGTCCGCCGGGTAGCCGGGCGGCTGCTCGCCCACGACCAGCGACTTCATGTTGATGGAGGCCATGAAGTCGGCCGGGCCGAAGATGATCGTCTCGATGCGCGGGGAGGCCTGCGCGATCGCGTTGACGTTGTTCAGGCCCTGCGCGTTCTCGATCTGCGCCTCGATGCCGATCCGGCCGACCTCGAAGCCCATGGTCTTCTCGATCTGGGTCAGCAGGAGGTCGAGCGCGACGACCTGCTCGGCGCTCTGCACCTTCGGCAGCATGATGCAGTCCAGGTTCTGGCCCGCGCCCTCCACCACCGTGACCACGTCGCGGTAGGTCCAGTGGGTGGTCCAGTCGTTCACCCGCACGACCCGGGTCTTGCCGGTCCAGTCGCCCTCGTTCAGGAACTTGACGATGGTGTGGCGGGCCTCGGGCTTGGCCAGCGGGGCGCAGGCGTCCTCCAGGTCCAGGAAGACCTGGTCGGCGGGCAGGCCCTGGGCCTTCTCCAGGAACCGGGGGTTCGAGCCCGGGACGGCGAGGCAGGAGCGGCGGGGCCGCAGCCGGTTCACCGGGGCCGGGCCGGAAGGGGTGCCGCCGGCGGGGGTGGTGGCGGGTGCCGGGTGGGCGGTCATGCGGGGACCTCCGTGCTGATGAGGGGGCTGAGCTTGTTGGCCTTGCGGATCTCGTCGACGATACGGCCGATGATCTCCGTGATCCCGAAGTCCTTCGGGGTGAACACGGCGGCGACACCGGCCGCCATGAGCGCTTCCGCGTCCGTCTGGGGAATGATGCCGCCCAGCACGACGGGGATGTCGCCCGCCCCCGCACCGCGCAGGCGCTCCAGGACGTCCGGAACGAGCGCGCTGTGCGAGCCGGACAGGATGGACAGTCCCACGCAGTGGACGTCCTCCGCCAGCGCCGCAGCGGAGATCTCCTCCGGCGTCAGCCGGATGCCCTGGTAGACCACCTCGAAGCCGGCGTCGCGGGCGCGGACGGCGATCTGCTCGGCGCCGTTGGAGTGCCCGTCCAGGCCGGGCTTGCCGACCAGCAGGCGGAGCCGGCCGCTGCCGAGCTCCTCGGCGGTGCGGGCGACCTTCTCGCGGACGATCGCGAGCGGGGTGCCCTCCTCGGCGGTCACGGCCACGGGCGCGGACGAGACGCCGGTCGGGGCCCGGAACTCGCCGAAGACCTCGCGCAGGGCGTTCGCCCACTCGCCGGTGGTGACGCCGGCGCGGGCGCACTCCAGCGTGGCCTCCATCAGGTTCTCGGTGCCGGCCGCGGCCTCCTTCAGGCGGTCCAGGGCCTGCGAGACGGTCGGGAAGACGAACGGGTCGCCGCCGCCCTGGCGGTCCGAGGACTCCTGGCGCTCGGCGCGCCACTGGCGGATCCGCTCCACGATGGTGTCCTCCACCGCCCCGTCCACCGTCATGATCGCGGTGTCCAGGTCGGCGGTGAGCGGGTTGGGCTCGGTCTGCTGGAAGCAGTTCACTCCGACGATCTTGTCCTCGCCGGCCTCGATCCGGGCGCGGCGCTCGGCGTGCGAGGAGACCAGCTGGGACTTCAGGTAGCCGGACTCGACGGCCGCCATGGCGCCGCCCATCTCCTGGATCCGGTCGATCTCGGCGAGGCAGTCGGCGACCAGGGCGTCGACCTTCGCCTCGATGACGTGCGAGCCGGCGAAGATGTCGTCGTACTCCAGCAGGTCGCTCTCGTGGGCGAGGACCTGCTGGATGCGCAGCGACCACTGCTGGTCCCACGGCCGGGGCAGGCCGAGGGCCTCGTTCCAGGCGGGCAGCTGCACGGCGCGGGCGCGGGCGTCCTTGGAGAGGGTGACCGCGAGCATCTCCAGCACGATGCGCTGGACGTTGTTCTCGGGCTGCGCCTCGGTCAGGCCGAGCGAGTTGACCTGGACGCCGTAGCGGAAGCGCCGCTGCTTGGGGTCGGCGATGCCGTACCGGTCGCGGGTGATCGTGTCCCAGATGCGGCCGAAGGCGCGCATCTTGCACATCTCCTCGATGAAGCGGACGCCCGCGTTGACGAAGAAGGAGATGCGGGCCACGACCTCGCCGAAGCGCTCCTCGGGCACCTGCCCCGAGTCCCGCACCGAGTCCAGGACCGCGATGGCCGTGGCCATCGCGTAGCTGATCTCCTGGACCGGCGTGGCGCCCGCCTCCTGCAGGTGGTAGCTGCAGATGTTGATCGGGTTCCACTTCGGGATGTGGTTGACCGTGTAGGCGATCATGTCGGTCGTCAGGCGGAGCGAGGGCCCGGGCGGGAAGACGTGCGTCCCGCGCGAGAGGTACTCCTTGACGATGTCGTTCTGGGTGGTGCCCTGGAGCTTGGAGATGTCCGCGCCCTGCTCCTCGGCGGCCACCTGGTAGAGCGCCAGCAGCCACATGGCGGTGGCGTTGATCGTCATCGAGGTGTTCATCTGCTCCAGGGGGATGTCCTGGAACAGCCGCCGCATGTCGCCGAGGTGGGAGACGGGGACCCCGACCCGGCCGACCTCGCCGCGGGCGAGGATGTGGTCGGGGTCGTAGCCGGTCTGCGTCGGCAGGTCGAAGGCGACCGAGAGGCCGGTCTGGCCCTTGGCGAGGTTGCGGCGGTAGAGCTCGTTGGACGCCTCGGCCGTGGAGTGGCCGGCGTACGTCCGCATGAGCCACGGACGGTCTTTCTGGCGCTCTGTCATCTCAGGCTGTCCCTTTGGCCCTTGATCGGTCCGACGACGGTTCGGGTCGGTCAGACGTTCCGGAAGCGGTTGATGGCGTCGACGTGCTGGGCGCGGAGCTCGTGGTCGCGGACGCCGAGGCCTTCCTCGGGGGCCAGGCAGAGCACGCCGACCTTGCCCTGGTGGACGTTGCGGTGGACGTCGTGGGCGGCCTGGCCGGTCTCCTCCAGGGAGTAGACCTTCGACAGGGTGGGGTGGATCTTGCCCTTGGCGATCAGGCGGTTGGCCTCCCACGCCTCGCGGTAGTTCGCGAAGTGCGAGCCGATGATCCGCTTCAGCGACATCCACAGGTAGCGGTTGTCGTACTCGTGCATGTAGCCCGAGGTGGACGCGCAGGTGGTGATGGTGCCGCCCTTGCGGGTGACGTAGACGCTGGCGCCGAAGGTCTCGCGGCCGGGGTGCTCGAAGACGATGTCGATGTCCTCGCCGCCGGTCAGCTCGCGGATCTTCGAGCCGAAGCGCTTCCACTCGCGCGGGTCCTGGGTGCGCTCGTCCTTCCAGAACTTGTAGCCCTCGGCGTTGCGGTCGATGACCGCCTCGGCGCCCATCGAGCGGCAGATGTCGGCCTTCTCCGGGGAGGAGACGACGCAGATGGGGTTGGCGCCGCCGGCGAGGGCGAACTGGGTGGCGTACGAGCCGAGGCCGCCGCTGGCACCCCAGATCAGGACGTTGTCGCCCTGCTTCATGCCGGCGCCGTTGCGGGAGACGAGCTGGCGGTAGGCGGTGGAGTTGACCAGGCCGGGGGCGGCGGCCTCCTCCCAGCTGAGGTGGGCCGGCTTGGGCATCAGCTGGTTCGACTTGACGAGGGCGATCTCCGCCAGGCCGCCGAAGTTGGTCTCGAAGCCCCAGATGCGCTGCTCGGGGTCGAGCATCGTGTCGTTGTGGCCGTCGGAGGACTCCAGCTCGACGGAGAGGCAGTGCGCGACGACCTCGTCGCCCGGCTTCCAGGAGTTGACGCCCGGGCCGGTGCGCAGGACGACGCCGGCCAGGTCGGAGCCGATGACGTGGTACGGCAGGTCGTGGCGCTTGGCGAGGTCGGAGACCCGGCCGTAGCGCTCCAGGAAGCCGAAGGTCGACAGCGGCTCGAAGATCGAGGTCCACACGGAGTTGTAGTTGACCGAGGAGGCCATGACGGCCACGAGGGCCTCGCCCGGGCCGAGTTCCGGCACCGGGACCTGGTCCAGGTGCAGGGACTTGCGCGGGTCCTTCTCGCGGGTGGTGAGCCCGGCGAACATCTCCGTCTCGTCCTTGTGGACGGTGATGGCGCGGTAGGACTCGGGGACCGGCAGGGCAGCGAAGTCCTCGGCCGTCGCGGACTGCGACTGGATCGCGTCCAGGATGTCCTTCACGGTGTTGCCTCCTGGGGGTGCGCCCCGGCGGGCCGGGGGGAGCGCTGATGAGGGTGCGCTGAGGGAGCGCGGGTGCGCGGGTTGTCTGGGTGGTGGGTGCTGCTGTGCCGTCGGTCCGGCTGGAGCGGTGGTGCGGGTGACGCCGGTGGTGCGGCGTGCATGCCTGGTGACGCAGGCGTCCGGGGCGCGTTCCGTGGCCGAGTGGGCCGGGACCGCGGGGACATCCGGACGTCTTCAACGTATGGCACCCCGTGTCACTCGACAAGGCACCGCGTGCCAAAACTTTCTCTCATTTGCCGATTGACCTGCGCAGATGAGCGATGATCGATCAGAGTTACCGGTGAGTAGGGGCAACTCGGACAAACGGAAGCGGCCGCTCCCGCGAGGGGAGCGGCCGCTGTGACGCGTATCGCTTCAAGGGGTCCCGGGAACCCCCGGGGCACCGCCTAGGCGTTGCGCAAAGCCTCCTCGATCGTCCGCATGACCTCCTCCAGCGGGGCGTCCGTACGCGCCACCGCCACCAGCACCTCGTCCTGGGCGCGCACCGCCGCGGGCGGCGCCTCCGCGCCGGGGCCGGCGGGGGAGGGCACGGCCGCCAGGGTCCGTCCGGCCCCGATGCCCGTCCCGAAGGTCTTCCGCACGATCGCGAACGCGTGGTCCAGCTGGGCCTCCACGTCCCCCTGCCCGCCCGAGCGCAGCCACCGCCGCAGCACGTGGTTGTGGGCCGTCACCACCGCGGACGCGGCCACCTCCGCCAGCAGCGGGTCGTCGTTGCCGTCGTGGTGCTCCGCCTCGTCGAAATGGGCCAGCAGGTAGCGGGTGAACAGCCGCTCGTACCGGGCGACGGAGGCGATCTCCCGCTCCCGCAGCGCCGGCACCTCCCGCGTCAGCCGGTAGCGCTCCACCGACACCGCCGGGGAGGCCGCGTACATCTTCATGACCTCCTTGATCCCGCGGCACACCGTGTCGAGCGGATGCTCGTGGGCGGGGGCCACGTCCAGCACGGCCTCGGCGCGGGTCAGGGTGTCGTCGTGGTCCGGGAAGATCGCCTCTTCCTTGGACCGGAAATGCCGGAAGAAGGTCCTGCGCGCCACCCCGGCGGCCGCGGCGATCTCGTCGACCGTGGTCGCCTCGTACCCCTTCGTCGCGAACAGCTCCATCGCGGCGGCCGCGAGCTCGCGGCGCATCTTCAGGCGCTGGGCGGCCGCCTTGGTGCCGGCCGCGCTCTCCGGGCTGTCGGAGGCCGTGGCGGCGCGGGACGAGGTCTTGGCGGGCTGGGACATAGAGCGAAAGTACTTCATCCGGGCCGGGGCGCGCGCCTGAGGGGGGTGCGCCG
>NZ_RPSE01000135.1:0-14397 GCF_003949955.1 Streptomyces sp. WAC05292 | reverse complement strand
GCCCCCACCATCCCCGCCCGGAGGAACGATGACGCACGCCACGCCCGCCCGGCCCCTCGCCGGCAAGGTCGCCCTCGTCGCCGGCGGCACCCGCGGCGGCGGCCGCGGCGCGGCCGTCGCCCTCGGTGCGGCCGGCGCGACCGTGTACGTCACCGGCCGCAGCAGCAGCACCACCGGCCGCTCCCCGCTCGACCGCCCCGAAACCGTCGAGGAGACCGCCGCCCGCGTCACCGCCGCCGGCGGCCTCGGAATCCCCGTACGCGTCGACCACGGCAACCCCGACGAAGTCCGCGCCCTCACCGACCGCATCGGCGCCGAGCAGTCCGGCCGGCTCGACGTCCTCGTCAACTCCGTCTGGGGCGGCGACCCGCTCACCGACTGGGAGCACCCGCTGTGGGAGCAGGACCTCGACACCGGCCTGCGGCTGCTCCGCCAGGCCGTCGAGACCCACATCATCACCAGCCGCCACGCCCTCCCCCTGATGGTCGCCCAGGGCAGCGGGCTCGTCGTCGAGGTCACCGACGGCAACACCGCCCGCTACCGCGGCTCGTTCTTCTACGACCTCGCCAAGTCGGCCGTCATCCGCCTCGCCTTCGGCCAGGCCGCCGAACTGAGGCGGCACGGCGTCGCCGCCGTCGCCCTCACCCCCGGATTCCTGCGCTCCGAGGCGGTGCTCGACCACTTCGGCGTCACCGAGGACACCTGGCGCGACGCCGTCGCCCAGGACCCCGACTTCGCGTACTCCGAAAGCCCCGCCTACCTGGGCCGCGCCATCGCCGCCCTCGCCGCCGACCCCGACGTCCTGCGGTGGACGGGCCGCGCCCTCGCGACCTGGTCCCTGTACAAGGAGTACGGCTTCACCGACGCCGACGGCACCCAGCCCGACTTCGCCGCCCACTGGGCCGACGCCCTCGAACCGGTCCACGGCCCCCTCGGCGAGCCGCTGTAGCCGCCGCCCGCCCCGCCGCCGTCCCGGGGGCCCCGGTGCCCGGGCCCGCGTACCGCACCGGCATCCTGGTGCCGGCGGGCTCACCGCCGGGCGGGCGGCGAACGCCCGTACGCGTACGAACGACCGGAGAAACCAGGATGCAGGACGCAGACCGCTGGCTGAAGCGCTTCACCCCCGCAACCGGCCGCATACCCGGCAAGGCCTCCCACGCGCCCGCGACCCGCTACCGCTCCCGAGTCGTCTGCCTGCCCCACGCCGGCGGCGCCGCCCCCGCCTACCAGCCGTGGGCCCGTCACCTCCCCGCCGACACCGAGCTGTTGGCCGTCCAGTACCCCGGCCGCCAGGAGCGGCTCGGCGAACCCTGCCCCGACACCCTCGGCGAGCTCGCCGACGCGATCGCCGCCGCCCTCGCCGCACTCCCCGCCCTGCCCACCGTCGTCTTCGGCCACAGCATGGGCTCGCTCGTCGCGTACGAGACGGTCCTGCGGCTCGCCCGGCACGCCCCGCAGGCGCTGCCCGTCCGGCTCTTCGTCTCCGGCACGCCCGCCCCCGTACGCGACCGCACCAACCTGCCCGCCCCGGACGACGCCTCCCTCCTCACGTACGTCCGCAACCAGGGCGCCGCCCAGCCCGAGGTGTACGACGTCCCCGAACTCCGCGAGCTCCTGATGCCCTCCCTCCGCGGCGACTTCGGGCTGCTCGCCCGCTACCGCCCGGCCCGGCCGCTGGCCCGCGTACCCGTCCCGGTGACCGCGCTCGGCGGCGACACCGACGCGGGCTGCCCGCCCGAATCCCTCGCCACCTGGGCCGACGCCACCACCGCGGACTTCACCTCCCGCGTCTTCCCCGGCGGCCACTTCTACCTCCAGGGCCGCGAGGACACCCTGGCCGGCCTGGTCACCACGGCCCTCCGCGCGGCGGCCCGCTGACGGCGCCGCCGGGCCTCAAGCGCCGGCCGCGCCGCCGCTCACCGCATCGCGGACCGCCGCCCGGAACTCGTCCGTCCGCGGATGCGTGGGGTGCGCGGGCCGCGCCAGGTACACCGTGGCCGCCGGAGCGTCCGCCACCGGCACGAAGCGGACGCCCGGGTGGCCGTGGCTCTCCGCCGTGCCCGCCGCGCCGACACCGAACGCACCGCCGATCGCGATCAGGTTCAGCCACTCGTCCACGTTGCGGACCTCCACCGTCCGGGCCGGCCCCTGCCCCGCCGGCCACAGCTCCGGCGACGCCGTGCCCGTCTCCGGCCACAGCGCCAGCGGCAGGTCCCGGCCCGCCGTCAGCTCGGCCAGCAGCACCCGCTCCCGGCCCGCCAGCGGATCGTCGTCCGGCAGGGCGGCGACCCGGCCCTCCGTGTACAGCGCCTCGGTCCGGATCCGCGGGTCCGCCGGGACCGTGCGCAGCACCGCCAGATCCGCGTCCCCCGTGGCCAGGCCCGCGGTGCTGCTGTCGTGCCGCACCACCTCCAGCGGGACCTGCGGGTGCGTACGCCGCCAGGACCGCAGCAGCGGCACCGTCTGCTGCCCGAGCACCGCGCACGTGTAGCCCAGGCGCAGCGGCCGCGACACCTCCCGCGTGTCGGCGAGGGCCGCGTCCAGGTGCGCCAGGATGGCCCGGGCGTGCCCGAGCAGCGTCGTGCCCGCGGCGGTCAGGGCCGGCCGCCGCGAGGACCGGTCGAGGAGCCGCACCCCGACCCGCGCCTCCAACTGCGCCAGCGTCCGCGACAGGGCCGGCTGGGTCATGTGCAGCCGGGCCGCGGCCGCCGTCACCGTGCCGGCCGCGGCGACCGCGTCCAGCGCCCTGAGGTGCCGCAGCTCCACGTCATCCATGCCTGGGAAGCATAGTCCCTGCCCAGACGGCATTTCCGCCCGCACGGAACGCTCCGTAGCGTCGGAGGGGCCGGGGCACCCGCGCCGGCGGAGAGTCGTTTTTACAGGGACGGTGCATGGTGAGGATCCTCCTGGTCGGAGCGGGCGGCACGCTCGGCAGCGCGGTACGCGGGGCGCTCGCGGAACGCGGACACGAGGTGGTCGGCGTCGGCCGCACCGGCGGCGACCTCGTGGCCGACGTCACGGACCCGGAGGCCGTCGCCCGGCTGTACGCGCAGGCCGGCCCGCTGGACGCGGTCGCGGTCGCCGCGGGCGACGCCGTGTTCCGGCCGCTCGCCGACCTGACCGCCGACGACATCGCGGCGACCCTGCGCGGCAAGGCGCTCGCCCAGCTGGAACTGGTCCGCCAAGGCACCCGGCACGTCGCGCCGACCGGCTCGTTCACGCTGATCAGCGGCATCCTCACCGAGGAGCCGATCCGCGCCGGGGCGGCCGCCTCCGCGGCGAACGGCGCCGTCGAGGCCTTCGTCCGCGCCGCCGCCATCGAACTCCCGCCCCAGCGGATCAACGCGGTCAGCCCGACCGTCGCCGAGGAATCCCTCCCCGCGTACGCCCCTTTCTTCCCCGGCATGGAACCGGTCCCGTCCTCCCGCGTGGCAACGGCGTACGTCCGCTCGATCGAGGGCGCCCAGACGGGCCGGATCTACCGCGTCCACTGAGGTCGGATGACCGCTCTCACACGGGGGGCTCTGGCCGTACCGGCGGGGGCGGATCCCGACGGCCTCCACGCCGGCCTGTCGTACGCGGACACAGCACGGGAGCGAAAGCGGTGTCCGCGAGGCCGAACGTGTTCCACGACCTGCTTCCGGAAGGCACTCCGCCCGCGACGCGAACAGGGTCCGCCGCGCACCGCGACCCGCCCAGCGCCAAGTCCCGCTCAATCCACCGTCCGTGAGGCGATCGCGTCAACCCCGGATGCCCGCAGCTTACGAGCCAGGAGCTCCATCTCGGGCAGCGTCGCCGGGTACTCCCCGCTGAGGACCTGCGTCAGCACGGCCTTGACGCCGTCCAGGCCGATGCCGAACTCCGCCCGCAGCACGCGCATGACGGTGGCGCTGCCCGCCGGCCCGCTCACGCGCAACCTCGCGCGCCCGCGCCCGCGCTCGCAGAGCAGCCGGCTCCGCACGTCATCGGGCAGGGCGCCGCCGCAAACGGCCAGGGCGACCCCACAGGTCGAACACGTCGACTCGGCATCCCACCGCAGTGTCCCGCCCACCAGCGCCTGTACTCCGCACCACTCCGCCACGGCACCGCACCCCTGGCACGCAGCGGAGTACGTGACGGACTCCACCAAGATCGACTGTTCCATGATCCCATCCTCCCCGGAGAAGAGAGGCCGGGGAACGAGCCGAACGTCATCCGTGCCACCGGCTCGACGGCCTGCCTTGCCCTGCGCTGCACGGCCGCACCGACGCCTCACGCAGCCGGTCGCCGGCGGAAGGGCAGTGGCCGCTCGGATCGACCGCGCCACGGGTGACTGCTCGGGCAACCGTTCCCCGGCGCCGGGAACGTCGGTACATCGGGGACGATCCCGGTCCCCTCCCGGGGGCACGCCTCCGACGCGGCCGCACGGACCCGACCAACCGACCGCTGCCGCCGCGGGGGCGGCAGCCGCCGGTGCGCCCGGCCCGGCTACCCGGCAGTCGTCCGCGGGCCGTCCGGGACGTGGAGGACCGCTGCCGCGCCCGCCAAGGCCGCCGCCCCGAGGGGGAAGTAGCCCTGCTGCGGCACGGTGTCGGTGCGCGTGCGGGCCGAGCCGGCCCCGGGGGCCGGGGTCAGCCCCCACCCGGCGCCCTCCGCCCGGCGCTGCAGCAGCCCCTCGTACGTGTCGGGCTCCGGCTCGCCCAGGCCGATCGCCGCGCTGCGGCCCAGGCTGCCGGCGACGAACGCGTACTCCGCGCCCAGCAGGGCCCCCACCACCGCACCGGCACCGGACCAGGTGAGGTCCGCGTCCCCCAGCCGCATGCTGCTCGGCGGCCGCTGGAGGTGGAGGTTGTGCGCGAAGACCAGCGTCGGACCGCGCCCGGCCTCGGCGGCGCGGATGGCGAGCAGGTTCTCCGCCATCAGCCCGTCCCGCACGGCCAGCAGCCCCCGCACCCGCTCCGGCTGGTCCATGGGCCGCGCCGCCTGCCGGTGGTAGCGCAGCAGGCCGCGCCCGGCGGCGAGATGCACGCCCGCCCGGTGCCACTCCTCCCGCGACGTGGCCGCGATCCGCTCCGGGGCGCGGGAGTGCAGCGCGCCCCACAGGTCGTCGGCGAGCGCCAGCAGCGCCGCGGCCGCCGGTTCGGCCCCCGGCGACGCCGCCGCGTCCAGGACCGCCTCCGGGCGGCTCCACCGCCCGTCGTCGCCGGCCAGCTCCGAGAGGTCGACGCCGAGGTCCAGGCCCAGATGGGCGCGGGCGTGCTCCAGGTAGGGCCGAGGGCTCGGCGCGCTCATGGACTCCGTCGGCGCGTCGAAGCCGTGGAAGGCGAGCCGCTCCCGCGGAGGCAGGCTCCGGTTGTGGGCGTGCATCCACGCGACGAGCCGCCGGTTCGCCGCCGACTCCCCCCAGCCGTGGCTGAACCCCTCGCGCATCACCGCGTCGAGGGTCCCCCGCCCCTTGCGGACGTAGTCGTCCACGGCGAGCGCGGCCACACGGTCGATCTCCAAGGCGACCGACCGGAAGCCGAGCCCGGCGAGCTGCGCGACCAGGTCGTTGCGGACCCACCCGAAGGCGGGTTCGAGGTGCGTCGGCTCTCCCAGGCCCAGCAGGCCGCATGACGCAGGGACGAATTCCCGGATGTCCTGACTCATCATGTCCCGCAAGCGTATCCTTGAAAGACCGGTGGAGGCTTTGCCTCCCATCAGCGCGGCCCACCCGGCCTCTCGGCGGCAGAAGTCTCAAACAGCAGGGAAGCAATGCGACCAGCCGACCTGGCCCGCGGCCACGGCCTCTCCACCCAGGCCGTCCGCAACTACGAGCGCGACGGGTTCCTCCCGCCCGCCGAGCGCACCCCGAGCGGCTACCGCGTCTACACCCCGCTGCACGCGGCCGCACTGCGCGCCTTCCTCGCGCTCGTCACCGCGTACGGGCACCAGCGGGCCGGCCGCATCATGAACGCCGTCCACCGCGGCGCCCTCGACGACGCCCTCGACGCCGTGGACCGGGGCCACGCCCGACTGCTGCGCGACCGGGAGACCCTCGCCGCCGTACGGCAGGCCGTCGGCCACCTCGCGGCGGAACCTCCGCACCCGACCGCCGCCACCGCCACGGCCGGCGGGCCCCTGACCGTCGGCGAACTCGCCCGCAGGCTCGGCGTCACCCCGGCGACCCTGCGCAACTGGGAGGCCGCCGGCATCCTCGACCCCGCCCGCGAACCCGGCACCGGATACCGGGTCTTCCGCGAGGGCGACGTACGCGACGCCGAACTCGCCCACCTCCTGCGGCGCGGCGGCTACCCCCTGGACCGCATCGCCACCGTCGTCCGGCAGATCCGCGCGACCGCCCGCACCGGGGCCGTCACCGGCGCGGGCGCCGACGCCCTCACCCGCGCCCTCGACGACTGGCAGCGGCAGCTCACCGCGCGCGGCGCGGCCATGCTCACCGCAGCCGCCCGGCTCGCCGACTACCTGTCCGCTTGCGCCGACCCCACCCCGCCGGACCCCGCCGGCGCACAGCCGCCCGCCGGATGACGAACGGCGGCCCCGGCCGACCCCCGGCTCCGCCGGCCGCCCGGACCGTGCGGATCTTGAGGTCGTGAGCAGCCCGTGGCAGGCTCGTGCCGCATGATCGACGACTTCGCGAAGGGCACTCTGCACGGGCGACTGCGGCGCGACCGCGAGGCGCTGCTCTGGAAACTCGACGGCCTGTCCGAGTACGACGCCCGCCGCCCTCTGACGGCGACCGGGACCAACCTCCTCGGTCTGGTCAAACACGTCGCCACCGTCGAAGCCAGGTACTTCGGCGAGGTCTTCGCCCGCCCGTACCCGGAACCCCTGCCCCGGTGGCAGGACTCCGACGGCAGCGATCTGTGGGCGGCCGGGGACGAGACCCGCGAGCAGATCACCGCGTTCTACCGGCGCACATGGGAGCACTCGGACGCGACGATCGACGCGCTCTCCCTCGACGCCCCCGGCCACGTGCCGTGGTGGCCGGAGCCCCATGCCGACACGAACCTGTTCGCCGTCATGGTCCATGTCCTCGGCGAGTCCATCCGGCATGCCGGGCACGCCGACATCCTGCGCGAAGGCCTCGACGGCCGGACCGGGTTGCGCGCCGAACACGAGACGCCGATCGACGAGGAGGCCCGCGCGGCCCACCGCGCGGAGATCGAGCGGGCCGCCAGGTCCGTCGTACCGGCCGCGAGCCGGCAGGAGCGCGTCGGCGGCCCCGTCACGGGCCGTCGAACTCCGGCAGGGACGGTGCATGGAGGTACCACCGGGCGACGGCCGGGTGCGTGAACGACCACCCGTCCGGCCCGGCCCTCAGCACCTCCTGCGCCGCCGCCTCGTCGAGAAGCCGGTGCACCGTGTGCGGCGGCAGCCCCCACGCGGCGAACCGGGACGAGACGACCGCCCGGATCCAGTGCCCGGTCACCGTGGTGCCCGCCAGGAGCGGCAGCAGCAGCGCGCAGGCGCCCGAGGCGGCGAGCAGGAGCACCAGGCACAGCAGCGGCGCCATGACGTCCCCGACGATCCACAGGGTCTCCGCGGGGCGCACCGCCCGCTCCGCGGACCACGCGGTGAAACCCAGCAGCAGCGCGGCCCCCATCAGGAACAGGATGTCCGCGGCCGAATCCGGCACCGTCACCGCGAACAGCAGCACCAGACCGCCCGGAACGCCCTTCAGCAACCCCTGCCAGACCCGCCCGACCGGATCCCCGCGTGCCGCCCGCGGATCCAGCCGGTGCCGCTGGTACACGTACCAGGCGAAGCCGGCGAGCACACCCAGCAGGAACCACAACGGCTCCTCGCCCGAGTCGGACGTGCCGTACGCGGACGCGTAGTAGGAGTGGTCGGCCCGGCTCTCGGAGTCGTAGAAGCTCAGCATCAGCCACACCAGCGCGCCCGTCAGCGCCGCGTACGCGGCGGCCTGCCACCGGGAGGGCCGCCTCCCGCGGTAGAGCACCCGCAGGTCCCCGACCGGCCCGCCCTCCTCCTTCTCCCGGAAGGCCAGCAGCCGCAGGGCCGCGTGGCGGCGCTGCTCGCGGAACGGCCCCCGGTACTGGCGGTACGGCAGGTACGCCCCGAACAGGTGCCGCACCAGGCGGAGCTGCAGCGACTCCTCCGTCGCGTCCTCGGCGACCAGCTCCGCGGGGTCCGCGCGCCCGTCCGTGTACAGCAGGCGGGCCGCGCCGGCCAGGGTCGGGTCGGCGAGGACCGCGGCGGCCGGCAGGTCGGGCCGGGCCGCGAGCGCCTCCAGCACCGGCGCCCACTCCCGCTGCTTCGTACGGGAACGGGAGCTGCGCTGGATCCAGCCGTCGAGGTCGTCGACGCAGAGGGGGCGCAGCCGGACCCCGGCGCTGCCGGCGATGACGGTGTCGGTGCGTTCCACCGTGTCGGTGAACTCCGCCCAGCCGCTGACCAGGACGAACGGCGCCTGCTCGGGCAGCCGGTTGAACAGGTGCAGCGCGCAGGCCCGCTGGCGCAGGGTGAGGCTGTCGAAGTCGTCGAGGATGGGCAGCAGGAGGTGCCTGCCGAGCAGGGTGCGGACGTCCTCGGCGGTGCAGCCGGTGAGCGCGCCCGCGATCCAGGCCAGCAGGTCGTCGACCGGGCCGGGCTGAGGGCGCCAGCCGCGCAGCGACACCAGCACGGGCATCGCGCCGGTGTCCGCCGAGGTGAGCAGCCGGGTGCCGAGGTGGCGGGCGAGCTGGGTCTTGCCGGAGCCGCGGTCGCCCAGGATGAGCAGGCGCCGGCCGCGGGCGAGGGCGTGGACCTCCGCGATCTCGTCGTAGTGCCCGCCGAGGTCGGGGGCGTCGGGGCCCGCGTCGGTGAAGTCCGGGTTGACGGTGGTGTAGCGCAGGCGGATCGGCGCCGGGTGCGCGGCCACGCCCCAGGGGCGCCGGTCGGGGGCGAGGGTCCGCCAGGCGTCCCGCTCCAGGGAGCCGGGCCCCGGGCCGTCCGGGCCGGCCGCCGCCTCCCGGCCGGCGGGTACGCCGGCGGGGTGCCCCGGGTCGGCGGGGTCCGCGGGGTGCGCCGGGTGCGCCGGGTGCGCCGGGTGCGCCGGGCCGGCGGGGCCCGCGGGCAGGGCGGCGGCCTCCGCCTCACCGCCCGCCGGCCCGGCCGGGACGGGGATCGTGGCCGGGGCCGGCCCCGGCACGCCTCCGGCGAAGGGGCCCGTACGCGGGTCGGAGCGGAGGCCTCCGCGGAGCCCTGCGGGCGCGGCGGCGCCCCTCGGGCCGGGCTGCGGCTCGGCGGCCTGGCCCTCCTGCGGCGGCACGATCCGGGCCCACTGGTGCTCCGCCCGGGCCCGCGCGTAACGGGCCTGCCACAGATCGAGGTTGGCCTCCGGGTCGCACGCCTGCACCCACGCCCGTACGAGTTCCCAGCGGGGCAGGCTCCGCCCCGACGCGGCGGCGCTGAGCGCCCCCTTGCTCCAGTTGACGTCCGCGGAGAGGCGGGCCAGGGTCAGCCCGGCCGCGGCACGGAGCCCGCGCAGTTCCCGCGCGAGCTCCGCCAGGGCCGGGACGCTCGTGTCGAGCGGCTGTTCGGGCCGCCCGCGCCGTCCCGTCGGCATGCCGCTACCGGCCGGCCGGCGGGAGGACGGGACCGGCACCGTCCGTGCCGCCGTCACCGCAGATGCGGCGGGCCAGCTCCAGGCCCGTCGTGGTGACCATCACGATCACCGCGAGGGACGTGCCCGGGTCCTGGCCGAGCGCGGCCAGGACGGCGGTGACCACGGCCACCACCACGACGACGACCACCTTCACGCGCACGGGGGAGGGGCGGACGCCCAGCCCCGGAACCCACCCAACGGAAGCCACGGACATTCCCATCACGGAATCCTCCGATCGAAGCAACGGTCCGGATCGCGGTGCAAAGCGCCTGCGCGGGCCCGTAGTTGGCGCTGCGGGCAGCCGCTCGGCGGCCGGAAGCCGACGGGCGCCCACCCACCATGCCCGAACGCCGCCCTCCCCGGCATCGGCCCGACATATGCGCCTGCTGGGGGTGATATCCGGTGATGTCCGACCCGGTGAACATGCCGCCGCCTGGGCCGCCCGTCCGTGAACTATGCGACTGGCGGCGCGTCCTCCCAGATCACGGCCCCCCTGGGGGCGTGGCGGCGTTCACGAAGAAGAGACCGCACTGAACAACGCCCCCTGTCGCGCATACTGCCCTCGGGGGCGCATCCGTGAAGATTCGCGCCCCTCCTGCGGGAGCCGACGGTCCGGATCCACGCATCGGCGGGGGCCGTTGGCGCGACCCCCGCCCCTCCGCTCCGCGCGTCGAGGATCCGCCGGGGTCGTACGCCGGCACCCGCTCAGGCGGGAAGGCCGGTGCCCGTGCCGGTGTCCGGGGCCGTGCCGGTGCCCGTGGCCGACAGGCCGGGCGGGAGCGGCCCCGGCTGCACCTCCGGCGGTGCCCCGGCCGGATCCGCGGGCCGGCGCGAGTCGATGCCGCGGGCCCGCGCCATCCGGTCGACGACCAGGCAGAACACCGGCGCGCTCACCAGCTCCACGACCAGCGCCTGCCACGGCGCGTCCGCGGCCGTCCCGGACTCCGCCAACTGCCCCAGGGCGAGCGCCAGCCCGAACGACAGGACGTTGTTCGCCGTGTGCATGGCGATCACGGCCTCCAGTCCGCCGGTCCGCTGGACGAGCCACCCCCACCACAGCGCCGAGTACAGCAGCAGGAAGAAGCCGCTCCACCCGCCGAACCCGTGCGCCAGCGCGAACAGCACGGACGCCACGCACACCCCGGGCCAGGGGGAGCGCAGGAAGCCGCCGAAGAACTGGACGAGCCAGCCGCGGAAGACGAACTCCTCGGCCGCGGCCTGGAAGGGCACCAGCGCCGCGAACAACACCAGCCCCGCCAGCAGCCGCGTCACCCCCGGGGCGTCGCCTTCGAAGACCTCGTCCCCGGAGCCGAGCCACTCCCACAGGACGAGGACGCCCATCTGCACGGCCATGAGCGGGAACGCCACGGCCGCGCACAGCCCGAGCCAGCGCCACCGCATCCGTCCGACCACCGACACGACCGTCCCCGGCGGCCGCATCCCGCACCACAGAACGGCCAGCAGCACCGCGGGGATGCCGAGTGCCAGGCCGGTCAGCGCGAGCGCCTGGTCGGCGAGCGGGTCGGCCAGCAGCCGGTCGCCTCCGTCCTCGGGGGCGGGGTCGAACCCCAGCGCCTGGCCGACCGCCATCCCGATCCCGACCAGCAGCACCATCGCCACCATGAACAGCCCGCCCACGATGAGGAATTCGCCGAGGCGGTGCCAGAAGCGCTGACGCCCGTTGCGCGACTGCTCGTGGTACCTCGTCCCGGCCGGTGCGGCGACCCGCCGCGGCGGCTCCGGCTGCACCGGCCACCCCCAGGCCGCGGCAGGATGCGCATACGGCCCGCCCTGCGCGGCGGCGGTGCGGGGCTCCCCGCCCTGCGCGCCCCCGAACGGCGGGGCCCCGGGGTACGGCTGAGGCCCGCCGGTATGCGCCTGCCGCGGCCCGGCCGCCGGCCCGGGGGGCGCCCACGGGTCGCCCGCCGATCCGGGGGGTGCCCACGGGCCGCGGCCCTCCGGCCGCTCCGGCCCGGCGTCCGCCGCCCGGCCCGGCTCCGATATCTCCGACACGGCCGAAGCCCCTTTCGCTCGCCTTGCCCCGGGACACCGCGATCACCGGCCCCGGCACGGCACACGGCCGCCCCGGCACCCTAAGCGATCACCCCGCGCCCCTCCGGCCGCCGGCGGGCGGGGCGGCGCCGGCTACCGGGGGAGCCGCAGCGCCAGGCCGTCGAGGACGACCTCCAGCCCGTACGCGAACTTCGCGTCCCGCAGCGCGGCGGGATCGGCGCCGGCGGCGGACGCGGGGGATCCGTCCCGGGCGCCCGTACCCGGCTGCCCGGCGCCGCCCCCGCCGGTGTGGGCCGCCTGCACGGCCTCGTACTCCTCGTGGAGGTGGGTGTGTCCGGCCGCCGCCTGCGTCGCCGCCGGGATCAGGCGGGCGATGAGCTCCGCCTCGCTCTCCCCGGACCGGGCCACCGTCGTCAGCCAGGCCGCTTCCGTCGAGCTCATCCCGATGACGTAGCCGAGGAGGGTTTCGATGGCCCGGCTCGGCTCGGGGAACCCGGCCCCCGTGAACAGCGCCGCGAGCCGTTCGGAGGACGCCATGAGGTTCGGCCCCAGATAGGCGAGCCCGGCCTGGCCGAGCACCGAGGCCAGCCACGGGTGCCGCAGCACGGTGCGGCGGAAGGACGCGGCCGCCCCGGTGGCGGCGGCCCGCCAGTCCCCGCCCCGCTCCTCGCCCGCCGGGACGCGGATCTCGCCGAAGACCTCGTCCACGGCCAGCTCCATCAGCTCGTCCTTCGTGGCGACGTGCCGGTACAGGGACGTCGCGCCGGCGCCGAGGCGGGCACCGAGCTTCCGCATGCTCAGCGCCTCGACGCCTTCCGCGTCGAGCATCGCGACGGCCTCGCGGACGATCGCCGACCGGCTGAGCGCGGGCTGCCCGGCCGCCTCACGCGGTGTGCGGGCCCACACGGACGGGACGGGGTTGCTCTTGCCTGCCATGGCGTCGCTCCTGGGGCTCTTCGGATCAAGCGCGGACCGGTGCCGCATGCCTGTGCGTACACCGTGCGCATCAGCGTACAAGAGACGCAGTTGCGCACACTGTTCCGGCGTGCGTACAGTGTGCGCATCGCCGGAACGGTGTACGCAGAAGCCGCTCCGCCCACCCGACTGCTCCCACCGGAGGGGAAATCCATGGCAGACCGCAATCCACGCCGCTGGTGGATCCTGATCGTGCTGTGCCTCAGCTCGCTGGTCCTCGTGGTCGACTCCATGGCCCTGACCGTCGCGGTCCCGTCCATGACCGCCGACCTCGGCGCGAGCGCCCAGGACACCCAGTGGATCCTCGACTCCTACATCCTGGTCTTCGCCGGCCTGCTGCTGACCTCGGGCAGCCTCGGAGACAGGTTCGGCCGCCGCCGCATCATGCTGATCGGCCTGCTGCTCTTCGGCGCCGCCTCGCTCGCCGCGACGCTCTGCACCGACCCCGGACAGGTCATCGCCGTGCGGACCGCGATGGGCGTGGGCGGCGCGCTGATCATGCCGTCCACCCTCTCGATACTCATCACCGTCTTCGACGAGGACGAGCGGCCCAAGGCCATGGCCGCCTGGGGGTCCGTCTCGATGCTCGGCCTCGTCGGCAGCCCCGTCCTCGGCGGCGTCCTGATCGACCACTTCTCCTGGCACTCGATCTTCCTCATCAACGTGCCGGTCGCCGTCCTCGCCATCGCCGCGGCCCTCACCCTGATGCCCGAGTCGAAGGGGGCCTGGCGCAAGCCGGACCCGCTGGGCGCCGTCCTCTCCGCCGCCGGCATGACCGCCCTCGTGTGGTGGATCATCGAGATCCCGCAGCACGGCGCGTTCGGCGGCCGCTCCGCCGTCACCCTCGGCGTGGCCGTCGCCGCCCTGGTCGGCTTCGTCGTCTGGGAGAACACCACCGAGGCCCCGATGGTCCCGCTGGCCCTCTTCAAGCACCGCAACTTCAGCGGCGGCTCCCTCTCCCTGACGCTCGTGCAGATCGGCAACGGCGGCCTGCTCCTGGTCCTCACCCAGTACCTGCAGTTCGTCCTCGGCTACTCCCCCCTCAAGGCCGGCCTCGCCTTCGTGCCGCTGGCCGTGGCCGCCCTCGTCGGCAACGGCGCCGGCGCCGCCCTCGCCGCCAAGGCCGGGCACCGCGCGCTGATCCTGGCCGGCATGCTGGTGATGGCCTCGTCGTTCGCCCTGCTGACGACCGTCACCGCCGACAGCGGCTTCACCGTCCCGGCGGTCGCCCTCGGCCTCCTCGGGCTCGGCGCCGGCCTGGCCATGCCGGCGGCGGTCGGCGCCCTGATGGGCACCATCCCCGAGGAGCAGGCCGGCGTCGGCTCCGCCCTCAACGACACCATCCAGCAGGCGGGCACCGCCCTCGGCATCGCGATCCTCGGCTCGCTGCTGACCGGCGGCTACGCCGACCGGATGCCGACCGGGGCCCCCGACCAGGCCAAGCAGTCGATCGTGGGCGCGCTGGCCGCCGCCCAGGGCGAGCCGGGCCTGGCCCACGCCGCCCGCGAGGCCTTCACCTCCGCCATGGCGACGACCTTCACGATCAGCGCGGCGGGCGTCCTGGCCGCGGCCCTCCTGGCCACCCTCGTCATGCGGCCCGCCCCGAAGCCCCGTACGGCGGCCCCCGAACCCGAACCGGTCGCCTGACCTGCACGCACACCGGAGGCCGGAGCCCGCGGGGCCCGGCCTCCGGTGTGCGTGGGCGCACAGGGGGCGGGGGTCGCGTGCCCGGGACGGGGCCCGATCCGGATTCCGGTTGGGTCCGGTAGGTTGCCTGGCATGAGCACACCCCCGCCGCCCGGACCGCCCCACCCCCTCGG
>NZ_RPSE01000134.1:0-14602 GCF_003949955.1 Streptomyces sp. WAC05292 | reverse complement strand
GCCCGCCCGCCCGCGCAGGCGGCCCCGCGCCCTCGCACGGCCGGCCCGCCATGGCAAGCGGATCGGGCGGGCCCGGACCGTTCTTTGGCGGAAGTTGCTCAACCCCGGCCCGGGGCGCTCCCGCGGCGCTAGCGTCCACAGCCCCGGCATGCGCACCGCCCGGCCCCGGCGCGGCGCCGCAGCCGCCGACGCACACCGCCCCGGAGGCCGCCCGCCCATGCACACCGGATCGCAGCCCGCCAGGACACCGCTCGCCGTCCTGGCGCTGGTCGCCGCCGTGGCCGCCCTGCTCCTCGGCGGGGCCGGGACGGCCTCCGCGCACTCCGGACTCACGGGATCAGACCCCGCGGACGGCTCGGTCCTCGCCTCGCCGCCCCCGCACGTCACGCTCACCTTCACCGAGACGGTCGGCCTCTCCGAGGACTCGGTGCGGGTGCTGTCCCCGGACAACGAGCGGGTCAACCCCCGCCCGGCACAGCACGCCGACGGCAGGGGCAACACCGGCCGGGTGGCGCTCGCCGACGGGCTCGCCCAGGGCACCTACACGGTGGCCTGGCGGGTCGTCTCCGCCGACGGCCACCCCATCTCCGGCGCGTTCGTCTTCTCCGTCGGCAAACCGTCCGAGACCGCCGCCGAGGTGCCCGACACGGCCGCCGGCGACACGGCGGCCGGCCGCCTCCACGGGGTCTTCCGCCACGCCGCCTACAGCGGGCTGGCGCTCCTCGTGGGCGCCGCCGCGTTCGTCCTGCTGTGCTGGCCCGGCGCCGGTGCGCTGCGCCCGGTGCGCCGGCTGCTGGCCGCCGGGTGGGCGGCGCTCGCCGTGTCCACCGCCGCCCTGCTGCTGCTGCGCGGCCCGTACGAGACCGGCGGCCCGCTGACGGCGGCGTTCGACCCGGCCCTGCTGGGGCGGACCGCCACCGGGAAGGCCGGGGGCGCCCTCGTCGTACGCCTCCTCCTGCTCGGCGCGACGGCCGTACTGATGCTGCGGCTGCGGCGGCGGCCGGCCGGTCGAGCCGGGGAACCGGACGGCCGGGCGGAGGAGTGGTCTCCCGGGCGCCGGGTCCGCTGGGCGGCGGCGGGCCTCGCGGCGTGCCTCGCGCTCACCTGGGCCGCCGCCGAGCACGCCGCCGCCGGGATCCAGGTGCCGCTGGCGGTCCCCGCCTCCGTACTCCACCTGCTCGCCATGGGGGTCTGGCTGGGCGGCCTCGTCACGCTGGCGTCCCTCCTCGGGCGCCGGGGGACGGGCGGTCCCGCCGTGCCCGCCCGCGCGGTCGGCCGCTTCTCGGCGCTCGCGTTCGCGGCCGTCGCCGTCCTTTCCGGCACGGGCCTGTACCAGTCGTGGCGGCAGGTCGGCTCCTGGGAGGCGCTGACCACCACCTCCTTCGGCAGGATCCTCCTCGTCAAGTCCGCCGCGGTGATCCTGATGCTGTGGGCGGCGTCCTTCTCCCGGCGGCTGGCCGCCCGCGTCCTCGACCCGGCCGGCGCGGCCGGCGCGACGGGTGCGGACGACGGGGCCGAGGGGGTGCGGGAACCGGCCCTGGCGGCGGTGGGCACGGCCGCCGCGGGCCCGGCTCCCGCAGCCGGTGCACCGGGCTCCGGAGCAGAGGACGGCCCGCCGGCGACGCCCGGCGAGGCGGAGGGGTGCGGGCAGCGGCGGCGCCTGCGCCGCACCGTGGCCGCCGAAGCCGCACTCGGCGTCCTGGTCCTGACCGTCACCACCGTGCTCACCGGGACGCAGCCCGGGCGCGCCGCTGTGAAGAGCGCCGAGGCGGCCGCCGCGCGCGGGCCGCAGGTACGGGTGGTCACCGTCCCCTTCGACACGGGAACGGCCGGGCACCGCGGCACGGTGCAGATCACGCTGTCACCGGGACGGGTGGGGGAGAACTCGGTCGAGGCGGTGGTGTTCACCGAGGACGGCGGTCTCGCGGCCGTGCCCGAAATCCGCCTCGCCCTCACCCAGACCGACCTGGACATCGGACCGATCGACGCGAAGCTCACCGACCGGAAGGGGTACTGGGCCGCCTACGATCTGCGGTTGCCCGTGCCGGGTGAGTGGACCGCGGCCGTCACCGTCCGCACCGGCGACATCGACCAGGCGACCGTCCGCGCCCCGGTGGCGGTCACGGGGCGGCCGAAGTGAGCGGCCGGGCGGCAGGGCGGCGGACGGCGGTCAAGAGGCGGCGGGCGGCGGTGATGCGGAAACGCCGACGCCCGGCGGCCCCTCCCCGGGCCCCTTGAGGGGCCGGAGGGGGCCGCCGGTCGGCGTGCCGGGCCGCGGGCCCTGCCGGGCCCCGCCCGCGGCTACCAGGAGCGGCGGAAGTTGACGTGGCCGCCGTCGCGGTCGAACCAGCCGCGGAAGCCCCAGTTGATCCAGCCGCCGTCGCCCTGGTTGGTGAACTGGCCGGACTCGAAGATCCACAGGCCGTAGTGGACGTTGCCCCACTGGACGTTGGCGTAGACCCGGGTGCCGCTGAAGCGGTCGTCGTAGTTGTGGCTCAGGTTGAACAGCATCACGTTGTGCCGGCCGCCCGCCGCGTCGAAGGCCTTGTCGACCGCCTGCTGGACGAAGGAGCCCCGGTCGTCGGTCTTGATTCCGCGCAGGGCGTCGGCGATCGCCTTGCCGCGGCCGAGCTGGTCCATGGAGACGTTGACGGTGACGCTCTTGTCGGCGGCTGCCGCGCCCGCGGGGGAGGAGTCGGGCGCCGAGGCGGCGGCGACTGCGGGGCGCTCCGCCGCGTGGGCCGGGAGCGAGGCCGCTCCGGTCAGGGCGACGGCGGTGAGGGCGAGCGTGGCGAGGGTGGTCTTGCGGCGCATGGAAGGAAGTCCTTGTCTGTGGAGGCGGGTTGCCGAAGGCGCGGGTCGGTGGGTGCGAGTGCTGCCGCGGGTCACCAGGAGCGGCGGAAGTTGACGTGGCCGCCGTCGCGGTCGAACCAGCCGCGGAAGGCCCAGTTGATCCAGCCGCCGTCGCCGTGGTTGGTGAACTGGCCCGACTCGAAGACGATCACCCGGTACTTGCCGTGGATGCCGCTGACCTTGGCGTCGTAGACGATGCCGTTGAGGTGGGCGGTGTGCCCGTTGGCGTCGTTGATGACCATGACGTTGTAGCGCTGCCCGCTCTCGTAGAAGGCGCCTTCCATCAGGGACTTCACGTAGCCGGAGCGGTTTTGCTTGCGCTCGATCGCCTCGGTGACGATGTTCATGATCTTCTGGGTGATGTCGAGCACGGCGGAGGCCACGTCGACCTTGCCCGCGAGGGCCCCGGCCTCGCCCGGGACGGCCCCCTGCACCGCGGCCGGCCGGGACTGGGGCGCGGGCGCCTCGGCGGCGTACGAGGCGGTGGCGGGCAGCAGGACACCGGCGGCGGCGACGGAGCTGACGAAGGCGAGGGCGACGCGCTTGCGGCTGAGGAACATGATTTTTCTCCTTCTGACGTTTTTCCGATGATTTTTCGGGTGCCCGGAAGCCGTGCGGCCTCCGGGCGGACGAAGTCAAAGGGGCTGCGGGTGAATACCGCGGCACGGACGCGCGGTGTGCGGCGCGGCGGGCCGTGTGGTGCAAGACCGTGAAGCCCGGCCGGGAAAAGGGAGGAAAGGGTGCCGATTTCGGCCGATCTCCCTCGGCGGGGCCCTCCGAAGTGCCGCACGGCTGATTTACTCGACGGACCTTCGGGGTCGCGGAGGCGGAAGGGCGCTTTTCCTCACCACGAGGTGGTGAGGTGCGCGGCGTCGTCCCGGAAGGGGCGGCGGACGCCGCCGGCACGGCCCGCCGGCGAAGGGGGAGCGCCGGCGGCCCGCCGCAGCAGCAGGACCGCGCAGGATCCGGCGCAGATCAGTGAGAAGGCCGGCCACCAGGGAAATCGCTGTTCCCGGCGGACGGGAGAGGGGTTCGGCATCGGGTCTTTCCAACGGCTTTCGCGTGAATCGGAACCCGGTAGGGCCGGAAGGGCTCTAGAGGACCGGGGGGCAGTGGGTCGCGGGGTTCGTCCACTCGGTGTCCCCCGGCCGGCTGTCGCAGGGGGCCGGCGGCTGCGCCGAAGCGGCACCGGCGTGGCCGCCGGGTACCGCTGCGGCCGCAAGGCCGCCCGAAATGACCGTGGCCAGCGCCGCCGCACAGAGGAACCGGGTGAACTTCATGCTGAACTCCTGAGGACCTGGATGTGAATTCCGAGCGGAGAATCCTGTCGGCGTCTTTTCTTTCCGACGACTCAAGAATCACCCGGGGGAGAACTCCCGGTCCAGGGCGGGCGGCCCTCAGCAAAGTGCGTGGCACGAAAGAGAGGGGTGGCAAATTTGGACAGAATCCATCAAAAGGGGATGCCTGAGGGGAGTGGAGGCCGCTTACGGCCGGCACCCGACCCCGGCCGGGAGGAGGCGACGCACGAGCCCGCCGACCTCGGCCCCGCGGCACTGCGGATCTACACGAGGCTGCTGGAACACGGCCCGGCGCCGGCCGCCGCCCTGGCCGCCGCACTCGGACTGGACGAGGCCGCGGCGGAACGGGCCGCCGCCGAACTGACCCGCAGCCGGCTGGCCGCCCGTGATCCCGGCGCCCCGGCCGCGCCGCTGCGCGCCGTCAGCCCCTACACCGCGACGGCCGAACTCGTCGGCCCGGAGGAGAGCGCGCTGCGCCGCCGCCTGGAGGTCCTCGAACGCACCCGGGCCCGGCTGAGTTCGCTGATCCCGCTGTACGAGGAGGCCTACCGGCGCGGCGCCGACACCGGGGCCGTCGAGGTCGTCGGATCCCGCGACCGGGTCATGCTGCTGATCTCCGACGCCGCGGCCCGCTGCACCGAAGAGGTGCTCACCGTGCAGCCGGGCGGCGGCCGGCCGCCCGGCTACCTGGAGCGCGCCCTGCCCCGCGACCTGGAGATGCTGCGCCGCGGAGTCCGCATGCACACCCTGTACCAGCACACCTCCCGCTACAGCGCCGGCACCCAGGAGTACGTGCAGGCGGTGACCGCGGCCGGCGCCGAAGTCCGCACCCTCGGCGAGCTCTTCGGCAAGATGCTGGTCTTCGACCGCACCACCGCCTTCCTGCCCGTGTGGGACGACCCCGACGCGGCGGTGGTGCTGCGCGAGCCGTCCGCCGTCGCCTTCCTCCGCTCGGTCTTCGGCCACGCCTGGAGCCTCGCGGAGCCGTACGGCGCCTCGTACACGGCGGCGACCTCGGCCCAGCTGCACGACGCCATCGCCGCGCGGCTGGCCGACGGAGCCAAGGACGAGCAGATCGCCCGGCGGCTCGGGATGTCCCTGCGGACCTGCCGCCGGCACATCGCGGAGCTGATGGACGAACTCGGCGCCGAGAGCCGCTTCCAGGCCGGCTACCTCCTGGCGCTCCGCTCCCACGGCGCCCTCGGCGGGGCCGGGCCGGCGGAGGCGGCGCCCGAGCCGGCCCCGCCGGTGCCGGGCCCCCGCCACGCCGCGGCCGGCGGCTGACGCGCGTACGCCGTGCCTGGGGCAGCGGGGGAGCCCCGGCGCGGTACGGGCCCTCAGGGGCCGGCGTTCAGCTCGGCCACGACCGAGGCCGGGGTGTGGCCCGAGCCGTCCGACAGGCGGTGGAAGTCCACCGACACGTAGTTCGGATCACGGCCGCCCGCCGCCGGCCGGCACTGCTCGGCGATGCGGCCGCGCAGCTTGGCGCCGTTGTCCAGGGCCGCGGTGAGGACCGTCGGCACGTTGCGGTGGTGGCTCATCGTGAACAGCCGCCGGAAGCCCGGCTCCCGGCGGTCCAGGGGGACGTCCGGCCAGCGCGTGACGCACGCGAGGTCGTTGCCGAGGTCGCCGAGGCTCCAGTGGTTGCTCACCGTCCACGACCGGTCGTACATGACGCCCAGGTGCTCGCGGTCGGAGCGGTCGGAGAACACCAGCAGGCGCTTGTCCGCCGCGACGAGGTCGGCGACCTTCGGCCAGCCCTGCTGCCGCACGCCCCACTCGTCCGGCCGGAACAGCAGCCCGGACAGCCCGCGGACCCGGGAGAGGGAGCCGCCCAGCTGCTCGGCGCTGACGTAGTCCTCCAGGAAGACGGTGACGACCTCCTGCGGGTGGGCGGCGAGGAAGTCCACCACCGTCTGCATCGTGCCGTGGAAGGACTGCCGCGGCAGGGCGTAGGTGGCGCCGGCGAAGGCCTTGCAGTCGCCGTGGCACAGGTAGACGTCGCTGGGGTGGCAGTCGCTGCCGAAGCTGATGAGGCACAGCCAGGTGCTGCGCTCGTACCAGTGGGTGTCCAGGCTCAGGCCGCGGACGCCGTTGTCGAGCTGGGCGCGCACGGACTCGGACTGGTTCACCGAACTCCATCGGGAGTCCTCGTAGTTGGTGAAGGCGTTGTGCGCGGTCAGGAAGGCGGCCTCGTCGAGGCGGCGGTCGCCCCAGCGCGCGGCGGCGGCCGCCGCGTCGGCACCGGTACGGGGCCCTGCCGCGCCGGGGGCGGCCGGCGCGGGCGGCGCGGCGCCGACGAGCGCCGGCAGCAGGAGGCACAGCAGGCCGGTCAGGCCTGCTCTGCGCGGGCGGCGCAGCCGCCTGTAAGCCGTGTCCATGTCAATCATGCGCGGAGGGTAGCGCGTCGCCCCGTGAACGGCCCCCGCGCGGACGCGTTCGGCCGAGAACCGACGGCCGGCCCCGGCTCACAGGGCGTACGAGCCGAACGGCCACCGGTGCACCGGAACCGGCAGCCACCAGGCCCGCCCGCCCAGCCGGGAGACCAGCCGCGCCCCCTCCAGCTCCGCCAGCACCCCCTCCGGTACGGCACCCGCGGCGGCGCCGTCGCGCAGCGCCCCCACGGCCGCCACGAACGGCGGCTCGTCGATGGTGAACAGCTCAAGCGGCCCGAAGCGGCGGTCCCTGACCTCCACGAACCCCGGCCCGCGCCGGTAGACGCACTTCCCGGGGAAGTACGCGGCCCGCCAGCCACGGGCCGCCCCGGCGGCCGCACCCTCGACCTCCTGCGGCGGATAGAGGTGCCCCAGCTCCCCGCGCCCCGCGCAGCCGTCCCCGCACCGCGCCGTCCACTCCACCGCGACGGCCCGGCCCGTGAGCTCCCGGACCAGCGCCAGCGCCCGTGCCGACCGCGGCCCCGCCCCCGCACACACCTCGACGGGCTCCGGCAGCCGGACGCAGCGCGCCCCGGCCGCGTGGAGCCGCTCCGCGTCCTCCCGGGCGGTGGCCCCGCCCGGCTCCAGCGGGCCCAGGCGCATCCCGGGCAGCGCGCGGACGGCGGGGTCGTAATCACGCCACGCCTCGACCACCACGGCCGCACCACGTGCCTCAGCCGACGCAAGCGGCACTGCTCTGCTCCTCTCGGTGGTGGCGGTGCCCCGGCCGGAACAGCGCCTGGTTGTCGGACTCGACGGCCACGTGGACGTACGCGCCGTTCTCGTGGAAGAGCAGCCCGAGGTCCGTCCAGCGGTCCAGCACGGCCCGCACCCGCTCGGCCGGCAGGCCGGACCTGGCGCCCAGCACGGCCGCCGTGCGCGGCTGTTCGAGCAGCCGGAACAGGGCGGCCTCCGCCGGATCGGCCAGCTCGTGGACCGTCCAGGCGTACGCCGGCCTGCGGCTCACCAGCACGATCCGGCCCCCCGCCTCCTGCCAGGTGAGGCGGCAGGCCGGGTGCTCGGCCCGCCAGGCCTCCACGGCCGCCGCCAGCTCGGCGCCGAGGCCTTCGTCGATGCCCCGCGGCTCCGCGGCGAACAAGTATGCGAGGCCGGCGAGTTCCTCCTCGGAGAGCCGGTAGATCTCCGCGTACTGAGGGGCGGGCCGCAGCCGGTCGAAACCGAGCTCGGGCCGGTCGAAGTAGGGGCTGAACCGCTCGATCGCGATACGGGACGCCCCCGCCGGCGGCTCCAGGTGGTGCAGCAGCGGCATCTGCGCGAGGACGCCCCGGTAGTCCTCGGGCGTCTCCCCGGGGAAGCCGTACAGGTAGTTCCAACAGGCGCTCACCCCCGCGCTCTGCGCATCGCGCAGGGCGCGGACGTTCTGGCAGCCCGTGACGCCCTTGTCCATCAGCTTCAGGACCCGGCTGCTCAGGCTCTCGATGCCGGGCTGCACCATCACCGCGCCCGCGTCGCCGAGCATCCGGAACTGGTGCTTTCGCAGGTTGGACTTCACCTCGAAGTGGAGGCGGACGTCGTACGCGCCCTCGGCGAGGCGGCGCAGGACGGTGTCGAAGTACCCCATGTCGAGGATGTTGTCGACGACGACGAAGTCCAGGACCCGGTGGCGGGCGGCCAGGTCGAGCAGCTCGGTGAGGAAGCGGTCGGGGCTCTTGCTGCGGAACTCCATGAACGAGCCGTTCAGCCCGCAGAAGGTGCAGTGGTGCTTCTCGCCCCACCAGCAGCCGCGGGATCCCTCGACGAGCAGTCGGGGCTGCACCCACCGGGCGGCGGCCGAGGCGTCGAGCCGCTCGAAGAACCCCTCGTACGACGGGGCGAGGATTTCGCCCGGAGGCAGCGGCCGGCGCGCCATCGGATTGGCGCGGACCGCGCCGGTCCGGTCGCGCCAGCACAGCCCGGCGATGCCCGCCAGCGCGCTCTCGTACGCTTCACCGGACCCGGCACCGGCCCGCAGGCCGTCGACGGCGTCGAGCAGGGCCGGGAAGGCCGTCTCGCCCTCGCCCCGCACGACGTCGTCGACGAACGGGAAGCAGCGGTGCAGCGCCGCTCCCATCTCGCCGTCGCAGTTGGCCCCGCCGAACACGACGCGCGTCCCCGGCGAGAGCTCCTTCAGCATCCGGGCCGCCGACAGCGCGGCGGTGTTCTGCTGGAAGGTGGTGGTGAACCCGACGACGTCCGGCCGCTCGGCGGCCAGCTCGGCGGCGAGACGGGCCGTGAACCCGGGGACGAGGCCGTGCAGGGCGCGGGTCATGGCGGTCTCGTCGGCGCTCGCGCCGTGCCGGGCGAGGAACCGCGAGAAAGCCTCGGCGTCCCCGGGGGAGCCGTGGAGGGCGCCGGAGAAGACCCAGTCGCCGGCGCCCTGGAAGTACGAGGACGTCGCGTAGTACGTGTAGTCGTCGAGGGTGAACGGGGTGCGTTCGGTGATCCAGTCGACGAAGTCGAGGTTCGCCTCCCGGACCAGCACCTCGTGGCCGCGCGCCTCGGCGGCCGTGCGCAGGATCCCCAGCGCGAGCGAGGGCACCTCGATCGACCCCCAGGGCATGTTCACCAGCAGGACCTTCACTTGCCTGACCTCCGGGGCCTGGAGCGGACTGCCCGCCGTGTCCGGGGCCCGGTCGTACGGGGCCCCGGACACGGCGGGGCGGTGCGTCACCTGCGGGCGGCCGGGGCCGCCCAGACCATCCAGCGGCCGCTCCCTGCGGCGCTGTCGGTGCTCTGGACCGTGCGCTTCTTCATCGTTGTCACCTCCGTTCCCTCTCCGTTGCGGTCAGGGGCCGCGGCGCCGTCCCGGCGGGACGGCCGGACGGGCGCCGCGGACGTCAGGCGGGGGACCGCCACACCACAGGCGGTACCTTCCCGGTCCGGTCGATCCGGGCCAGGCGGTCGACGCGGACGACGGCGAGCGCGTCCGGGTGGTGGAGGGCGATGCCGAACAGCCGGGCGGAGGCGGAGAGCAGGGCCCGGCGTACGTCCTCCGGGTCAGCGCGTCCGGTGACGTGCACGGCCATGCGGCGGACCCCGTGCCAGGAGTCCTCCTCGCGGGCCAGCTCCAGCTGGGCCGCGGCCACGCCGGGCACGGCTGCGGCGACGTCCAGCAGCTCGCCCGCGGCGAGGAGGCTGCCGTGCAGCTTGAACGCGTCGTCCGCGCGGCCCAGCACCCGCAGCCCGTCGCGGCGCCCGCACCGGCATTCCGCCGGGGCGATCCGGTCGCCGAGCCGGTAGCGGACCACCGGGACGGTCCAGCCGGTGCCCGCCCGGCTGAGCAGCGCGCCCTCGTCGTCCGGCTCCAGCACCTGGTCCGGCATCAGGTGCAGCACCCGCAGGTCGCAGTCGGGGGTGTTCGTGGCGACCACGTACGTCTCCACCGACCCGTAGTTCCCCCAGAAGCCGGCGCCGGGGAAGGCCGCGCGGACGGTTCTCTCCGCCGTCTCCGTCCACGGCTCGGCCATCCACACCACCGTGCGGACGGGCAGCGTCCGGCCCGACTCCAGCATTCCCTCGGCGAGTTCGGCGAGCCCGCTCGGGGTGCCGGCCACCGCGTCGACGCCGAGGCCGGCGAACACGTCCAGCCAGTGGTCCAGTTCGCCGGGCTCCAGGGGCCCGCTCGGCACCACCCGGCACCGGCTGCCCTCGGCCAGCGCCTGCATGTAGTAGTGCGAGGCCCACATCCGGCCGGGGCTGAACATGTTGAGCAGCACACTGTCCGGCCCGAGCGGCCGCCACTGCTGCGACAGCCGGCCGACCGCCTGCCCGTACCGCACGAAGGTGATCTTCGGGGGGCCGGTGGTGCCGCCGCTCGACAGGACGATCCCGCCCTCGGCGGCGGTCTCCTGCCGGGACGCGGCCAGGACCTCGGCCGGGCCGGACACCGCCAGGTCCCCCAGGCCCGCCGCGGAGTCCGGCACCGGCGGCCCACCCGCGCGGGCCAGCCGGTGCGCCGCGTCGAGCAGCCGCTCCCAGGGGACGTCGCCGATGGTCACCGCGCGGCCCCCCGCGCCGCGGCGTGGCCGGCCAGGTAGGAGCGGAACCGCGCCCGCACCACGTCGGCGGCGATCCGGTCCGATGCCTCGTCCAGGCCGAAGCCCGCCGCGCCGTCCAGCTCGACCTCCGACAGCCAGTCCCGCTCGCCGTCGGAGAGGAAGTCCACCGTGAAGTACGGCGCGGGGTGCAGCTTGCGCGCCACATGCTCCACGGCGCCGCGCAGCCGCTCCGGCAGCTCGGTGTACGCCCACGAGCGGCGGCCCCCGACACTCCGGTTGACCATCCCGCAGTAGCCCTCCTTCCACCCCTGGACCACGGCGCGCGGCTCCCCGTCGACGACGTAGACGCGCGTCTCGCGCGGGTCCCGCACGTACGGCTGGACCACGAGCGCGGTCTCCGCCCCGCCCGCCAGCGCGATCACACCGCGCAGGTCGTGCACGTTCGCGACGACCGATATGCCGAGGCCCATCGCCCAGTTGGCCGGCTTCACGAGCAGCGGGTACTGCAGGCCTGCCAGGGCGGCGTCGTAGTGGCCGGTCATGGCGTCCCGGCCCGTCGCGATCCGCACCGTCGGCAGCGGCGGCAGGGGCCCGTCGGCCAGGTGCAGCGCGGTGGCCGCCTTGTCCGCGACGACGTACCCCAGGTGCGGCGGGACCGGCAGGTGGAAGCCGAGCCGGTCCAGGACGGTGAACAGGAACAACTGGTTCGCCACGTCCTGCATCTGGTGCGGCAGCGCGTACAGCATCGTGACGAACACCGTGTCGTCGGGAGTGACCCGCTCGCCGCGCAGGTATACCCGCGGCCGGGCCGGGTCGGAGGCGTCCACCGCGACCTCCTCCGGATGGTGCAGGCTCAGCTCCAGCGACAGTTCCTTCGCCAGCGCCCGGTAGGCGTCCCACACCGCGCGGTCCTCGTAGGCCCGCTGCCAGGCCGTGCCCCGCTCGGGATAGATCCAGCACAGGCGCCGGACGGTGCTCTGCTCAGCCATGGGCGGCGCTCCTCGCGACGAAATCGGCCACCGCGCGGACGAACGCGCGGGGCTCTTCGATGAACGGCAGGTGGCCGCTGTCCTCGAACACCCGAAGCTCGGCTCCGGGAACGGCGCCGGCCAGCCAGCGGCCGACCCCGGTCGGGTAGACCCGGCTCCGCGCCCCGTGGACGAAGAGCACGGGGAGGGCGAGCGCGGCCACACAGGCCCGGAAGTCCCGGCGCACGGCGTCCGCGAGGAGCGCGGCGCAGGCCCGCGGGTCCCAGTGCAGGGCCTCCGCCGCCAGGGCGCCGACGAGGCCCGGCTCCGGCTCGGTCCCGGCCGCGAAGGAACCCCGTACGAGCCGCTCCGCGAAAGCCGCCGGTTCCGCCAGGGCGGCCGCGCCCAGCTCCTCGGCGCCCGCGGCGTCGAGGCTTCCGAACGCCGCGTGCGGCCAGCCCGGCGCCGGCGTCAGCCGGGGCGACTGCTCGACGGAGACGAGCGCCGTGACGCGCTCCGTGCCGAACCGGTCGAGGTACTCGTAGGCGACGGTGGCGCCGAGCGACCAGCCGAGCAGGACCGCTCCGCGCAGGTCGAGGCGGTCGAGGACGCCCGCGAGCTCCTCGGCCGCCCCCCGGACGGTGGCGTCCGGCCGGCGGGCCGGCAGCTCCACGGTCACCACCCGGTGGCGGTCGGCGAGGCCTGCCGCCGCGTCCGAGAAGAAGCGCCCGGTGGCGGCCAGTCCGGGCACCATGACGAGCGGGGTTCCGCTGCCGCGGACATGGAAGGCGGTCACCGCAGCCCCCACCGTGCGCGCAGCAGCGGCTTGTCCACCTTGCCGACCTCCGTGCGCGGCACCGCGTCCACGCATGCGACGCTGCCCCGCAGCCCGTGCCGCAGCAGGACCGTGCGGGCCGCGGCGACCGCCTCGGCACCGCCCCCCTCGGGCCGGACGGCGACCACGACCTCGCTGCCGAGGCCGTCGGTGCGCCGGGGGAGGGCCACCGCCTCGGCGACGGCCCCGGTCGCGGTGATCTCCTCGTCGAGGACGGGGGCGAGCAGCGGACCGGCCGGGGTGGCCAGGGCCTCCGACAGCCGGCCGAGGATCCGGAAGCCGCCGTCGTGCGTGCGGGTGGCGACGTCGCCGGTCCAGAACTCGCCGCCGCGCCAGGTCCGGCGGCCGGCCGCCGCATCGTCCGGGTACCCCTCGCTCGTGCAGTCCGAGCGGAGGACGAGCTCCCCGGTCCCCGGGGAGCCGGCCAGAGCCTCGATCCGTGCGCCGACCCCGGCGACCGGGACCAGCCCGCGCCCGTCGATGTCGCCGAGCGCGAGGCCGAACTCGGTGGACCCGTACACCTCGTGCAGGACGGCGCCCAGCGCCGAGCGCACCCGGCGGACGGTTCCCGCCCCCACGTACGCGCCCCCGCACAGAGCCCGGCGCATCAGCGGCAGGGCCGTGCCGGGCGCCGCCGCGGCGGCCAGCTCCTCGTAGTGGCGGGGCAGGGCGCTCATCGCGGTGGCCCGGTGCGAGGCGATCTGCCGCAGCAGCACCGCGGGCGGTGCCGCGGGATCGGCGAGGACGACCCGGCCGCCCGCCAACAGGGCGGCGAAGACGTGCAGGTCGGTGGCGTGCGCGACGTCGAGCGGGTGCCGGCAGAAGAAGACGTCCGTGTCGCGGATCCCGGTGTCGGCGAGCCAGCGCCGCCGCTCCGCGACGAAGGCGTCCTGGCGCCAGGCGATCCCCTTGGGGAAGCCGGTGGACCCCGACGACCACAGGATCCGGAACACCCCCGGCTGCGGCGCCCGGTCGGCGCCGCCCTCCCCGCCGGGCGCCGCGGCGGCCGGTCCGGGTTCCGCGAGGAGCTCCGGGGACACGGCCGGCAGGCCGGGCGCGGCCACCGCGCGGTCGGCCACCAGCAGGACGGGCCGGGTCCGCCGCAGCGCCTCCGCGACCTCGCGGTCACCGAACCCCGCCAGCAGCGGCACGTACCGGGCGCCCAGCTTCGCCACGCCCAGGACCAGTGCCACGTACGGGATCCCGCCCCGCAGGCCGAAGGCGACGCAGTCCCCGGCGCGCACGCCCCGCGCGGCCAGCCCGCCCGCCATCCGGTCGGCGAGGTCCAGCAGCCCGGCGTACGTGGCCGATCCGCCGCCCGTCTCCTCGACCGCGCACCGGCCGGGGCCGCCCCGAGCGGCCCTGCGCACGGCGTCGTAGAGGGTCACGGCGCCGTCCATCCCGCGTACGTGGCGAACCGCCAGTCCTTGGCGAGGCAGTCCACCTGCCGGAAGCCGGCCTCCCGCAGCCAGCACAGCTGGGTGTCGAGGTCGGTGCAGATGTCGTACGCCATCCGCCGCCGTCCGGCGGCCCACTCGTGCTCCGGAGTGCCCGCCGCGCGGACGTGGTCCTCGTGCCGCCGGTCGTACATCCGCTCCACGCCGGGGCCCGCCGCCAGCACCTGCTCCACGTTGACGAACACCCCGCCGGGGGCGAGCACGCGGTGGACGCGCGCGAACAGGCCCTGCTTCTCCTCGTGCGGGAGGTGGTGGATGGCGAGCCCCGAGACGACGGCGTCGAACGGCCCGTCCGGCAGCTCGTCGGTGAGCCCGCCCACGAGGGTGGCGACCCGGCGCCGGCCGCGGAACCGGTCGGCGGCCTGGCCGAGCATGCCCGGCGAGTGGTCGACGAGGAGCAGCTCGGCATCGGGGACGCGGTCGAGCACGGCGGCGCTGAGCAGGCCCGTGCCCGCGCCGAGGTCGAGGACGTGAGGGCGCCGCGGAACCGTCATGGCGACCGCGTCGGCCGCGCTGCCGTACAGCAGGTCGAAGGACGGGATCAGCTGCCGGCGCAGGGCGTCGAAGGTGGTGGGATCCCAGAGTTCGGGAAGCGTCCGCGTCCCCATGTGTGTTCCCCCAGACTCGGGCGGGCTCGTTCGGATGGGCCGATCGTGCCCTCGGGAGTGCCGGGCCGGGCAGGGAAGAACGCGCAGAGACACCGGCAGTGCCCGCCGGCCGGCCGGGAGAGCCCGGCGGGCACTGCCGGTGTCTCTGCG
>NZ_RPSE01000133.1:0-14633 GCF_003949955.1 Streptomyces sp. WAC05292 | reverse complement strand
CCAGGCCGTCCTCGCCCTCGCCCGGCGACGCGTCAACGTCCTGTGGGCCCTCATCCGTGACCGACGGTGCTACCAAGTGACACCGCCTGTCACCGAGGCTGCTTGACAACAGCATTAGGAAGCCTCCTTCGGTTCGCCGGACCGGGTGAGGAGGTCGGCGCACTTCTCCCCCACCATCAGGACGGCGATCATCGGGTTGACGGCGGGAATGGTGGGGAAGACGGACGCGTCGGCGATCCGTATGCCCTCCAGGCCGCGGATGGCCAGGTCGGGGGCGACGACGGCCATGGTGTCGTGCTCGGCGCCGATCCGGCAGGTGCCGGCCGGGTGGTACACGGTGTGCGCGGCCCTGCGGGCGTACTCGCTCAGTTCCTCGTCGCCGGTGACGTCGGGGCCGGGGCAGACCTCGCGGCCGAGCCAGGACGCCAGCGGTTCCGCCGCGGCGATCCTCCGGGCGATCCTGATGCCGTCGACGAGGGTGCGGGCGTCGTGGTCGTCCTCGTCGGTGAAGTAGCGGAAGTCCAGGGCCGGCTTGGCCTCGGGGTCGGCGCTCGTCAGGTAGAGGCGGCCGCGGCTGCGGGGCTTGGGGATGTTCGGGGTCATCGACACGCCGTGCGCGGGCCGTTCGTAGCCCAGCCGCTCGGGGTTGTCGGTGAACGGCACCTGGTAGAAGTGGAACATCAGGTCGGGTCCGGCGGACTCGGGGTCGCGCCGTACGAACAGTCCGGCGTCGCTGTCCATCGCGGAGTTCTCGGGGATCGGACCGCGGGTCTCCCAGACGATCACGGACTCCGGGTGGTCGAGCAGGTTCTCGCCGACGCCCGGCAGGTCGTGGCGGACGTCGATGCCGAGTCCGGCCAGCTGCTCGCGCGGACCGATGCCGGAGTGGAGCAGCAGCCGCGGCGTGTCCACCGCGCCGGCGCAGACGACCACCTCGCGGGAGGCCCGTACGAGGAGCTCCTCGCCGTCCGCGGCGCGCACCCGTACGCCGGTGGCGCGGACGCCGTCGAACTCCAGCCGGTACGCCCAGGTCTCCAGCAGCAGGTGCAGGTTGGGCCGGTCCAGGAACGGGTGCAGGTAGGCGACGGAAGCGGACGAGCGCTTGTTGTCCTCCGGGTGGTAGGCGAGGTCGAAGAAGCCGACCCCCTCGTGGAAGGGCTCGCGGTTGAACCCCTCGACCCTGGGCACGCCGAGGGCGTCCTGCGCCGCGTCCACGAAGTCGCGGGCGATGGCGTTGCGGTCCTTCTCGTCGACCGGGACGATGTTGTTGAGGAGCCTGCCGAAGTACGGGTCCATCGACGCGGCGTCCCAGCCGTCGGCGCCCATCGCGGCCCACTCGGCCCAGTCGGACGGCAGCGGCTTGAACGCGATCAGCGTGTTGTGCGAGGAGCAGCCGCCGAGGACGCGGGCCCGGCTGTGCCGTATGTGGGAGTTCCCGCGCGGCTGTTCGGTGGTGGGGTAGTCGTAGTCCAGGTCGCCGCCGAGCAGGCCGGTCCAGCGGCGCAGGGTGAGGACGTCGGGGCGGTCGACATCGGACGGGCCGCCTTCGATGACGGCGACGGTGACGGCGGGGTCCTCCGTGAGGCGGGAGGCGATCACCGAACCGGCGGTGCCACCGCCGACGATGACGTAGTCGTAGGTGCGGTCGGACATCCTGAGTTCACTCCATGAAGCGTGGGGGGCGTACGGGTGGCTGCGCCCGGCCCCGGCCGGTGCGGGCCGCCGCGCCGGCCGGAGGGTCCGCCGGGTCAGCCGGAGAACCACCGGACGGGGCGGGGCGCCAGGTTCTGGTAGACGTGCTTCGTCTCGCGGTACTCGGCGAGGCCGGACGGGCCGAGCTCGCGTCCCACGCCCGACTTGCCGAATCCGCCCCATTCGGCCTGCGGGAGGTAGGGGTGGAAGTCGTTGATCCACACGGTGCCGTGGCGCAGCCGGCCGGCGACCCGGCGGGCCCGGGCCGCGTCCGCGGTCCAGACGGCTCCCGCGAGCCCGTACTCGGTGTCGTTCGCAAGTGCGACCGCCTCGTCCTCGGTGTGGAAGGCCTCCACTGTCAGAACGGGCCCGAAGACCTCCTCGCGGACCACGCGCATGCGCCGGTGGCAGCGGTCGAGGACCGTGGGCTCGTGGAAGTACCCGCCGGCGGGCCTGGTGGCGGAGGGCTCGGGGCGGCGTCCTCCGCTGCGGAGCACGGCCCCCTCGGCGAGCGCGGACGCGACGTACTCCTCGGTGCGCTCCAGCTGGGCCGACGAGACCAGCGGGCCGCACTCGACGCCCTCCTCGGTGCCCCGGCCCAGCCGGATCCGGGCGGCGCGGCGGCTCAGCTCGGCGACGAAGCGTTCCCGTACCGATTCCTCGACGATCAGCCGGGAGCCTGCGGAGCAGACCTGCCCGCTGTGCATGAACGCGGCGTTGAGGGCCTGGTCGACGGCGGTGTCGAAGCCCTCGGCCGTTCGGCAGGAGTCGGCGAAGACCACGTTCGGGTTCTTTCCGCCGAGCTCCAGGGCGACCTTCTTGACGCCGGGCGCCGCCGCCTGCGCCACCTTCACCCCGCTGGTGAGGCCGCCGGTGAACGAGACGAGGTCGACGTGGGGGTGCTCGGCGAGTCGGGCGCCGACCGTGTGGCCGGGGCCGGTGACGAGGTTCGCGACGCCGCTCGGGAGTCCGGCTTCGGTGAGCAGCCCGATCAGCGCGACGGTGCTGAGCGGGGTGATCTCGCTCGGCTTGACCACGAAGGTGTTGCCGGCGGCCAGGGCCGGCGCGATCTTCCAACTGGCTTGCAGGAGAGGGTAGTTCCAGGGCGTGATCATCGCGCACACGCCCACCGGCTCGTGGACGACGACGCTGTGCACGGTGTCGCTGCCGGCATCGACGACGCGGCCCGCCCCCTCGGCCAGGACCAGGTCGGCGAAGTAGCGGAACGCGTCCGCGACGCAGTCGACGTCGGCCCGCCCCTCGGCGAGGGTCTTCCCGGCGTCGCGGCTCTCCAGCAGGGCCAGTTCCTCGCGGTCGCGGACGAGGAGTGCGGCGGTGCGGCGCAGCAGGTCGGCCCGCTCGGCCACCGGAGTGCCCGGCCACGGGCCGGAGTCGAAGGCGGCGCGCGCCGCGGCGACGGCGGCGTCGGCGTCCGCCGCGCCGCCCTCGGCGACGACCGCGAAGGGGCGGCCGTCCGCCGGGTCGAGGATCTCCCGCGTCTCACCGCTCAGCGCATCGCGCCAGGTGCCGTCCGCGTGAATGGTCGTTCGTGTCAACAACAGTTCGGTGCTTTCTGCTTCGAGCCGGTCCACCGTGCTGTGCGGCTGCACATGCGGCGCGGACCGCCGGCATGACGGGGCCGCGGGGCGCGGGGTCCGCCGGGACGGTGCCCGCTCCGGGGCCGCCGCCGGTCAGCCGGAGGGCAGGTGCTGGTCATGCGGGCCGAAGTTACCCAGCAGAAAGGGAAATCGCATGAGGCGCGGGCCTTGCCCCGGGCCGGGCGGAGTGTTATCCCCGGAGCGGCCTGCACGCGTCGCAAAGTGACAAAGTCAACAAGATGTTTGAGCAAACCAGTACAAGATGATGTAAATCCGACTTGGTAACGAAGAGATAACATCTCTGCCCAGTGCCACGTTCGCGATCGGAACGTTATGCCTTCGAGCGCAACTCGGGGGTTTGCCCGCGCCGAATCCGGACAAGCCGGCCGCCGCCGCGCGGTACAAAGGCCGTATGGACGAGCATCCGGGGACCGGCCCGGCGCAGGACGACATCGAGGCCGTCACGCGCGCCGTACTGACGGCGTCCCGCCTGCCGGCGGCCGTGTCGGCACGGTCGCTCGCGGCGGTCGAGGAGGCCATCACCCTGCCGCAGTTCCGGATGCTCGTGGTGCTGTCGACCCGCGGGCCCTCCAAACTGGTGGTGCTCGCGGAGCATCTCGGCGTCCAGCCGTCCACCGCCGTGAGGATGGCCGACCGGCTGAAGGCCCCCGGGCGCGGCGGCGAGCGGGGCCGGGCGGGGCCGGTACCGGGCGTCAGGCGTTGACCGCGGGGATGACCTCGGAGCCGTAGGCGTCGATGGTGGCCTCGCGGTTGTCGTGCATGTCGTAGACGGCGAACTGGTCGACGCCCAGGCCGCGGAGGTGGCGGAGCTTTTCCACGTGCGCCCGCGCCGGGCCGAGGAGGCAGAAGCGGTCGACGATCTCGTCCGGGACGAACGCCGTGTCCGGGTTTCCGGCGCGGCCGTGGTGGCTGTAGTCGTAGCCGTGCCGGTCCTTGATGTACGCGGTGAGTTCGTCCGGGACCATGCCCGAGTGCTCGCCGTAGCGGGAGACCAGGTCGGCGACGTGGTTGCCCACCATGCCGCCGAACCAGCGGCACTGGTCCCGGGCGTGGGCCAGGGCCTCCGGGGAGTCGTCGGCGGTGACGTAGGCGGGGGCCGCCACGCAGATGGTGAGGGCGTCGGGGTCGCGGCCGGCCTCGCTCGCGGCCTCCCGGACCGCCTTCACCATCCACTCCGTCAGGAACGGGTCCGCGAGTTGGAGGATGAAGCCGTCGGCCTTCTGCCCGGCGAGGGCCAGGGCCTTCGGGCCGTACGCCGCCATCCAGACCGGCAGCCTGCCGTTCCTGATCCACGGGATGCGGACGGGGTTGCCGTCGACGCTCGCCTCGCGGCCCTCCGCCAGGTCGCGGATGACGTCGATGGCCTCGCCGAGGCGCGCGAGGGTGTTCGGCTTGCGGCCGGCGACGCGCATCGCCGAGTCGCCGCGGCCGATGCCGCAGACGGTCCGGTTGCCGTACATGTCGTTGAGGGTGGCGAAGGTGGAGGCGGTGACCTCCCACGTGCGGGTGCCCGGGTTCGTGACCATCGGGCCGACGTGGAGCTTCTGCGTGTGGGCGAGGATCTGGCTGTAGATGACGAACGGTTCCTGCCACAGCACCGCGGAGTCGAAGGTCCAGCCGTAGCGGAAGCCGTTGCGTTCGGCCCGCTTCATGAGGCTGACGACCTGGGAGGCCGGCGGGTCGGTCTGCAGGACGAGGCCGAAGTCCATGCGGGGGTCTCCTTACAGGTACTGGCAGGTGGAGCGGTGGATGAACGCCCCGTGGCCGGCCCGGCCGGTGTACTGGCGGCGGTCGATGACGAGTTCTCCGCGGGAGAGCACCGTCTCGACGCGCCCGGTGACCCGCCTGCCCTCGTACGCCGAGTAGTCCACGTTCATGTGGTGGGTCTCGGCGGAGAGGACCTGCTCGGCGTGCGGGTCGTACAGGACGATGTCGGCGTCCGAGCCCGGCGCGATGGTGCCCTTCTGCGGGTAGAGGCCGAACATGCGGGCCGGGGTCGCGCAGGCGATCTCGATCCAGCGGCGGCGCGTGATGTGCCCGTCGACGACCGCCTGGTGCAAGAGGTCCATGCGGTTCTCGACGCCCGGCAGGCCGTTCGGGATCTTGGAGAAGTCGCCGCGGCCCAGCTCCTTCTGCCCTCGGAAGCAGAAGGGGCAGTGGTCGGTGGAGACGACCTGGAGGTCGTTGGTCCGCAGGCCCCGCCACAGCGCCGCCTGGTGCTCCTTCGGCCGCAGGGGCGTGCTGCACACGTACTTGGCGCCCTGGAAGTCCGGCTCGGCGAGGTTGTCGGTGGAGAGGAAGAGGTACTGCGGGCAGGTCTCCCCGAAGACCGGCAGCCCCTTGTCGCGGGCGGCGGCCAGCTCCGCGACGGCCTCCTCCGCCGAGACGTGGACCACGTACAGCGGGGAGCCGGCGACCCGGGCGAGCTGGATCGCCCGGTGGGTGGCCTCGGCCTCCAGCAGCACCTTGCGGACCTCGCCGTGGTGGCGGGGGTCGGTCTCGCCGCGCGCCAGGGCCTGCTCGACGAGGACGTCGATCGCGATGCCGTTCTCGGCGTGCATCATGATCAGCCCGCCGTTCCCGGAGGCCCGCTGCATGGCGCGCAGGATCTGCCCGTCGTCGCTGTAGAAGACGCCCGGGTAGGCCATGAACAGCTTGAAGGAGGTGATGCCCTCGCCGACGAGGAGGTCCATCTCCTTCAGGGTCGCCTCGTTCACGTCGGAGAGGATCATGTGGAAGGCGTAGTCGACGGCGCAGTTGCCGTCCGCCTTCGCGTACCAGGCGTCGAGGCCCTCGCGCAGGCCGCGGCCCACGCTTTGGACGGCGAAGTCGACGATGGTGGTGGTGCCTCCCCAGGCGGCGGCCCGGGTGCCCGTCTCGAAGGTGTCGGAGGCGGACGTCCCGCCGAAGGGCAGCTCCATGTGGGTGTGGGCGTCGACGCCGCCCGGGATGACGTACTTCCCGGTCGCGTCGAGGACGCGGTCGGCCGTCCAGGCCTCGGCGGCCGCCGAGCCGTGGGCGGCGAGGGCGGCGACCTTGCCGTCCTCGACCAGGACGTCGGCGTGGAGTTCGTCGGCGGCGGTGACGACGAGGCCGCCGCGGATCAGGGTGCGGTGGGACATGCGGCGCCTCCCGGCTACACGATGCTGCGCAGGGCCTGTTCGATGATGTCGGCGCCCTCTTCCGCCTCGGCGACGGTGAGGGACAGCGGGGGTGCGATGCGCAGCACGCTGGTGTTGTGCCCGCCTCCCTTGCCGAGGAGCAGGCCGCCGCGGCGGGCGGCTTCCAGTACGGCCGATGCGGCGTCGGGGTCGGCCTGGTCGGTGCCGGGACGGGTGAGCTCCACGGCGGCCATCAGGCCGCGGCCGCGGACCTCGCGGACGGCCGGCACGGGGGCGGCGGCGGAGCGGAGCCGTTCGAGGAGCAGGCCGCCGACGCGGCGGGCGTTGCCCTGGAGGTCGTGCTCCAGCAGGTGGCCGAGGTTGGCGAGGCCGGCGGCCATGGTGACCGGGGAGCCGCCGAAGGTGGAGATGGAGTTGGTGTCGAGGCAGTTCATCACCTCGGCGCGGGCGACGACACCGCCGATGGACATGCCGTTGCCGATGCCCTTGGCGAAGGTGAGCATGTCGGGAGGGCCGCTCCGCCCGTGGGCCTGCCAGCCCCAGAAGTGGTCGCCGGTACGGCCCCAGCCGGTCTGCACCTCGTCGCTGATCCACAGGATGCCGTGCCGGTCGAGGACCTCCCGGAAGGCGGCGTACAGGCCGTCGGGAGGGGAGGTGAACCCGCCGACGCCCTGGACCGGCTCGGCGATCAGCGCGGCGACGGAGCCGCGGGCCTGGCCGAGGACGTCCTCGAGGTCGGCGACGGCGGCGGCGGTGAACTCCGCGTCGGAGAGTGCGGCGAAGGGGCCTCGGGTGCGGACCGCGCCGTGGACGTAGTAGGTCTGCAGCGGCGACAGGCTCGTCGGGGACCAGCCGCGGTTGCCGGTGACGGAGACGGTGGTGAAGGACCGGCCGTGGTAGCTGTTGCGCATCGCCAGGATCTGGTTGGAGCGGCGGTACGCGGTCGCGAGCAGCAGGGCCGCGTCGTTGGCCTCGGTGCCGGATGTGGTGAAGAAGACCCGGGCGTCGGGGATGCCGGAGAGCGCGGCGATGCGCTCGGCGAGCTCGACCATGGGGCGGTTGAGGTACAGGGTGGAGGAGTGGATGAGCCGGCCGGCCTGCTCGGAGACGGCCTTGGTGACCTCGGGCAGGGCGTGCGCGGTCATCGTGGTGAGGATGCCGCCGAAGAAATCGAGGTAGCGGTTGCCGTCGGCGTCCCAGACGTGGCGGCCCTCGCCGTGCGTGAGCTCCAGGGGGCTCTCGTAGTACAGCGCGAGCCAGTCGGGCATGACGGAGCGGTGGCGGCTGAGCAGGGGGGTCGGGTCGGTCACGGCTTGACGAGTCCTTCGTAGGCGTCGGGGCGGCGGTCGCGGTAGAAGGCCCACTGGGTGCGGACCTGCCGGATGAGATCGAAGTCGAGGTCGCGGACGAGGAGTTCCTCCTCCTTGTCGCTGGCGACGTCGCCGACGAACTGCCCGCGGGGGTCGACGAAGTAGCTGGTGCCGTAGAAGTCGTTGTCGCCGTACTCCTCGCGGCCGACGCGGTTGATCGCCGCGACGAAGTACTCGTTCGCGACGGCGGAGGCGGGCTGCTCCAGCTGCCACAGGTGCGCCGACAGGCCGCGGTGGGTGGCGGAGGGGTTGTAGACGAGCTGGGCGCCGGCGAGGCCGAGGGCGCGCCAGCCCTCGGGGAAGTGGCGGTCGTAGCAGATGTAGACGCCGACCTTGCCGACGGCGGTGTCGAAGACCGGCCAGCCGAGGTTGCCGGGGCGGAAGTAGTACTTCTCCCAGAAGCCCTTGACCTGCGGGATGTGGTGCTTGCGGTACTTGCCGAGGTAGCTGCCGTCGGCGTCGATGACGGCGGCGGTGTTGTAGTAGAAGCCGGAGTCCTCGATCTCGAAGACGGGGACGACGATGACCATGCCGGTCTCGCGGGCGAGGTCCTGCATGCGCCGGACCGTGGGGCCGTCGGGGACGGGCTCGGCCCACCGGTAGTGCTCGGGCTCCTGCACCTGGCAGAAGTAGGGGGCGTTGAACACCTCCTGGAACCCGATGATCCGCGCGCCCTGCGCCGCTGCCGCGCGGGCGTGCGCCTCGTGTTTGGCGATCATCGACTCGGTGTCTCCGGTCCAGGTGGCCTGGACGAGTGCGGCGCGGACGACTTGGGCCATGAGCTGCTCCTCGCGACGGGAACGCCGACTTCTACGCACGTAGACGGTGTGCGTAGGGAGTAGAACGTAGGCCCCGTCACACGGCGGGGCAAGACCGCCTTGCACGGTTGGAGCAGTCGGTCGAAATCGCGCACGGGCCGGTCAAATCCGCTCATGAAGCGGTCGGTTCAGGAGTCGGGGAGTTTCGCGACGCGCAGCGCGTGGACGAGGTCGCGGCGGTGTCCTGCGGAGACGTCCGCGGCGGCGCGCAGCAGGCGGGGGACGAGCCGGTCGGGGTCGCGTCGGGCGGCGCGGGCGGCGTCCTCGGCGGTCCGGGCCCGTACGAACGCCTCCAGGACGGCGCCGGCCTCACGCTCCCGGCCGGTGTCGAGGAGCGCGACGGCGGCCTCGGCGATGTCGGAGGCGGGACGGGCCACGCCCTGGCGCAGCAGCGCCGCGCAGTCGGCGTGCCGCCCGGCCGCCCCGAGGGCGGCCGCGACCGCCGCGAGCCGCTCGGGCGGGAGCGCGGCCGCCTCCCACAGCAGGGTGGCCCAGTCGGCGCCCAGCCCGGCGCGCGCCAGCGCGTCGGCGAGTGCGGGCAGCCGCTCGGGCGGCCAGCCGGCCGCCGCACACAGCAGGGCGTACGCCTCGCCGCCCTGCCCCGACATCCGCAGCCGGACCAACTCCCGTGCGAACCGTGCGATGTAGGCGGCCCCGCCGGTGTCGGCGGCCCGGCCGTCGGCCGCCCCGGCGCCCCCGCCCGCGGCCCAACCGTCGGCGGCCCCGGCAACCGCGGCATCTGCGGTGCCTGCCTCGCCGGCACCGGGATGGGTGGCGGGAGCCGCGCCTGCGGCCGATCCCGCAGCGGTCACGCCGACAGCAGGAGGCGGGGCCGCGCCCGGGTGAGCGGCAGAGGCGGCGGCCGTCCTGCCCGCGGGGGCGGTCGATCCCGCAGCCCCCGCGAACCGCGCGCCCCGCGGCGCCGGCGCCCGGGCCGACACCGGGGCCGAGTCGTACGGGATGCCCGTCGGCGGCGCATCCTCCGCGGGGGCCGCGCCCGCGTACCGCGCCCCGCCTGCCTTCCGCCCGCGCCGCCGAGCCGCCCGCGGCGCGTCGGCGCTCTCCGGCTCCGGGGCGCCGGCGTCCGGTGCACGTCCGGCGAAGCCGCCCTCCGCGGAGCGATCCGCGTCATCGGCGCCCGCGTACCGCGCCCCGCCTGCCTTCCGCAGCCCCCGCCCCGGCTGCCGCGACGCCGACGAGGCCTCGCCGGAACCGTCACCGCCGCCCTGCCCTGCCGTACGGCCCGCGGCGCCCTCCCGGAACACCTCCCGGGGCGAGGGTGCCGTCCGGGGCCGGCCGGCAGGGTCGGCGCTGCTCTCCTGCTCCGCCGGGCCGGCCGAGACGCCGCCACCGGTGCCGCCCCCGGCGGCGTGGCTCGCTGGGCCGACCCCCGGCAGCCCCCGGTACGCCGATTCCTCCTGCAGGGGCGGGCCCCCGGGGCCTGCACCGTGCGCCGGGCGTCCGGCAGGCGGCGTCCGGCCCGCGGCCGGCTCCCCGCCTCGCGCCGGGCCGGCCCCCGGAGAACGGCCCTCCGCCTCCCCGCCGCCCGGCCGAGGCACGGCCGACGCCCAGGACGGCGGCACCGCAGCGGCCGGCCCGCCCTGGCCCGCGCCCGACGCCGGCGTCGTACCGGCCGGCCCCGAAGGCGGCGGCACCACGGCGGCCGGTCCGGCGGCTTCCGGGTACGGCGGCGCGGCCTGCGGTGTCCGGGCCGGGGTCGGTTCCCGGCCTTGCGGCGGGGTGGCCCGCGCGAGGCGGCCCTGCTCGGCCGCGCCACCGCGCCGGCTGCCCCCGCCCGCGGGGGTGGGCGGCCCGGCGGCTGCCGTGTCCGACGCCGGGGGCCGTGCGTGCGGCTGGGCGGGTACGGCCGACAGGGCGTCGGCGGGGGGCGCGGGATTCGGGGCGGCCGCGAGCGCGGCCAGGCGGGTGGCGAGGTCCCGGTGGCGGGATGCGGCGCGGGCCGTGTCGTCGCGGAGCCAGGCGTGTTCGGAGGCGAGGGCCGCCGCCTCCGTGCGGTCGGCCGCTTCCGCGAGGCGGGCCGCCACGGCGTGCAGGGCGGCTTCGCAGGCGGTGCGCTGGGCGGCGGCGGCCGCGAGGTGGGCGCGGAGTTCCTCCGCACCTCCGGGCAGGCGGTCCCACTCCGCGGCCGCCTCGGCGCGCAGCCGGGCCGCGTACCCGGCCTCGCGGGCCGCGGTCCCGGCGCCGCGGACCGCCTCCAGGTCGGCGAGCAGCGAATCCACCACGTCCCACGGCGCCGGCACCGCGCCTTCCAGGCATGCGCGCAGCCCCTCGGGGTCCCGGCGCAGGAACTCCCCGTACCATCCCGTCGCCGGGTCCAGACGCCGGGTCAGGCCCCGTAAGTAGCCGGAGAGTCGTGCGGTCGCGGGCGAGGTCGCGGTCTCCATCACCGCATTGGACACCACCCGTGTTACGGGCGGGCTACGGGCGCCTCACGCGCGGACGGCGATCGCCACGTGCGGGCGCTTGCCGAGGCGGGCGGCCGCGGCGGGCAGGTCCACCGCCCAGAACTGCCAGGTGTACTTCCGCGACATCAGCCGCCGGACCCGCTTCAGCCCGTCGGCGTCGAGGATCCGCGCCGTTCCCTCCAGGACGCCGGCGCCCGGCTCGACGCGCCCCCGGACGTCGCACGGGGCGAGCGAGACGCGGCCGTTGTTCCGGATCCGCTTGACCTTCCAGGAGTCGCTGCGCGTCCAGACGAACAGCTCGCCGCCGTCCGCGACCGCCCACACCGGCGTGGCGACGGGCGTGCCGTCCTTCCGGTACGTGGTGAGGCTGACGTACTTGCCGCGTCCGAGCTCTTCGAGGGTCATCCCGCGAGGCTACGGCACGCCCGCCGGCCCGGGGCCGTCCGGTGGGCCGGGCGCGGGGCCGCGGGGCGCGGCGCCGCCCGGGGTGCCCGTACGGTACGGGGCCTCTTCGGGGGCCGCGCAGGCGGCGACGAGCAGGCCGGCGGCGAGGACCGCGCCGAGGAGTCCGATTCCGAGGCGCTGGGGTGCGTTGCTCTCTGACACGCCCTCACGCTTGCCCCGCGGCCTGCCGCTCCCATCCCGGATTGGTCCGTTCGGCCCGCCTGAGGCACCCCGGCCGCCTGCCGGTCAGGCCGGGACGAGGGCGCAGCGGCGGACGACGTCGTCCAGGGAGAGGCCGAGTGCCTGCGCCAGCGCGGCGACGGTGAAGAACGCCGGGGTGGGCGCCCGCCCGGTCTCGATCTTGCGGAGGGTCTCGGCGGACAGTCCGGCCGCCGCCGCGACCTCGACCATGCTGCGCCCGCCGCGGGCCTCGCGGAGCAGGCCGCCGAGGCGTTCGCCGCGCTCGCGCTCTTCGGGGGTGAGGGGGGTGCGGACCATGGCCCCATCGTACCGCCGGCCCCCGACAACTATACCGGTAAAGTTATACCGGTATAGTTATTGGCATGGTGCAGCTGAAGACGGACAAGCAGATCGACGAGATGCGCGCCGCGGGCCGCGTCGTGGGCCGCGCCCTCGCCGCGGTGCGCGCGGCCGCGCGCGTCGGGGTCACGCCCCGGGCCCTGGACCGGGTGGCGCGCGGGGTGCTCGCGGAGGCGGGGGCGTCCTCGCCGTTCCTCGGCTACCGGCCGCGGTTCGCCCCGGTGCCCTTCCCCGCCACGGCCTGCATCTCGGTCAACGACGCGATCGTGCACGGCATCCCCGGCGACCGCCCCCTCGCCGACGGCGACCTGGTCAGCGTCGACTTCGGCGCCCGCCTGCGCGGCTGGGTCGGGGACGCCGCCGTCAGCTTCACGGTCGGCCGCCCCCGCCCCGCCGACCTGCGGCTCGTCGAGACGGCGGAGGCCGCTCTCGCCGCCGGCATCGCCGCGGCCGTCCCCGGCAACCGGATCGGGGACATCGCCCACGCGGTCGGCACGGTCTGCCGCTCCGCCGGATACGGCATCCCCGACGGGTTCGGCGGGCACGGCGTGGGCCGCGGCATGCACGAGGACCCGGGCGTGCCCAACGAGGGCCGGCCGGGGCGCGGCGTGCCGCTGCGCCCCGGCATGGTCCTGGCGATCGAGCCGATGCTGATCGCGGGCGGAACCGACGACTACACCTGCGACGGGGACGGCTGGACCCTGCGCACCGCCGACGGCAGCCGCGCCGCCCACGCGGAGCACACGGTCGCCGTCACCGCCGCCGGCCCCCGGATCCTCACGGCACCGTGACCGCCGGCACGGCGTGGCTCCGGCCCGGCGTCACCCTGCCGGTCGTCCCGCCCGGCCCGGCCTCACGGCCTGCCGTGCGGGTGGACCGCCATCGCCGAACCCCCGCCGCGCCGCGTGCGCTCCGCGGCCGCCAGCCAGCGCCCGTCCGGAAGGCGCTGCACGCCGGTCGCGGCGCCGATCTCCGGGTTCAGCCGGAAGGCGTGGCCCAGTGCCTCCAGTTCGGTGCGCAGCGGGCTGTCCCACAGGCCCGGCTCCAACTCGGTGGTGGCCTGGTTGCGCTGACTGGCGCGCGGCGCGGCGATCGCGTCGACCAGCGGCAGCCCGCGGTCCAGGTGCCCGGTCAGGGTCTGCAGCACGGTGGTGATGATGGTGGCCCCGCCCGGGGAGCCCACGGCGAGGACCGGCCGCCCGTGCTCCAGCACGATGGTCGGCGACATCGACGAGCGCGGCCGCTTGCCGGGCCCCGGCAGGTTCGGGTCCGGCACCCCGGGGACGGCCGGGGCGAAGGAGAAGTCCGTCAGCTCGTTGTTCAGCAGGAAGCCCCGACCGGGGACGGTGATCCCGCTGCCGCCGGTGGACTCGATGGTCAGCGTGTACGAGACGACGTTGCCCCAGCGGTCGGCGACCGTCAGGTGCGTGGTGTTCTCCCCCTCGTACGTGGTCGGCGCGGCCTGCCCGGCCGCGGCGCACGGCCGCGGGTCGCGCGGGTCGCCCGGCGCGAGCGGGCTGGTCAGCGCCCGGTCGGGCCTGATGAGGCAGCCACGCGCGTCCGCGAACCGCTGTGAGAGCAGCTCCCGCGTCGGCACCTGCTCGAAGGCCGGGTCGCCGACCCAGCGGCCCCGGTCGGCGAAGGAGATCCGGGAGGCCTCGATGAAGCGGTGGAGGTACTGCGCCTGCGGCAGCCGGCCCAGGTCGGTGCGCTCCAGCATGTTCAGCGCCTCGCCGACGGTGGTGCCGCCGGAGGACGACGGCGCCATGCTGTACACGTCGAGGCCGCGGTAGGAGATGCGCGTCGGCTCCTGCCGCTTGGTGGTGTAGGCGCGCAGGTCCGCGGCGGTCAGGTCGCCGGGGCGGACGTTGCGGGTGGCGGCCGGGTCGACGGGCGGCCGGCGGACGGTGTCGACGATGTCCTCGGCGATCGGCCCCCGGTACATGGCCCCCGTGCCCTTGCGGGCGATCTCCGCGTACGTGTCCGCGAGGTCGGGGTTCTTGAAGGTGGAGCCGACGACGGGCAGGGCGCCGCCGGGCAGGAACAGCTTCCGGGTGTCGGGGAAGTCCCTGAAGCGGGCCTCGTTGGCCTCGGTCTGGGCGCGGAAGGTCGCGTCCACCGTGAAACCGCTGCGCGCGAGTCTCTCCGCCGGCTTCAGCAGCTGCTTCAGCGGGCGGGTGCCCCAGGCGTCGAGGGCGCTCTTCCAGGTGGCGGGCGTGCCGGGGACGCCGACGCCGCGGCCGCTGGTCTGGCCCTCCGCGAACGGGATGGGGGCGCCGTTCTCCTGGAAGAGTCCGGCGGTCGCCGAGGCCGGCGCGGTCTCCCGGCCGTCGATGGTGTGCACGCGGCGGGTGCGGGCGTCGTAGTGGACGAAGTACCCGCCGCCGCCGATGCCGGCGGAGTACGGCTCGGTGACGCCGAGCGCGGCCGCGGTCGCGACGGCCGCGTCGACGGCGTTGCCGCCGGAGCGGAGCACGCCGATGCCGGCGGCGGTGGCGTCGGGGTCGACGCTGGCGACGACGCCGCCCCAGCCGACCGCCACCGGCGTCTTGGCGGGGGTGGCCCCGCCGGCCGGGGAGGGCGGGGCCACCCCCGCCAAGAC
>NZ_RPSE01000132.1:0-14794 GCF_003949955.1 Streptomyces sp. WAC05292 | reverse complement strand
GAGGATCCGGCGGGCCGGGAACAGCTTCGCGGGAACCCCCTCGACCTCGGTCGGCCAGGGTTCGCCGAAGCCCTCGCCGAGGGCGAGGAGGGCCGCCTCGTGGCCGCGCTCCCGCAGCCCCCGGGCCGGTGGCGACCCGCACGCTCGGCCTGCTCGGCGCGGACGTGCTGCGCGTGGACCCGCCGGGGATGCCGGAGGCGGACGACGCCCACGCCGACACCGGGTTCGGGAAGCGCTCGGCGCTCCTGGACCTCGCGGACCGGGCCGACCGGGCGGTGTTCGACGGGCTGCTGGCGCGGGCCGACGTGGTGGTGTCCGGCTACCGGCCGGGGGCGCTCGACCGGTTCGGCCTGGGCGCCCGGGAACTGGCCGCGGCGCGGCCGGGGCTGGTCCTGGCGCAGGTGTGCGCGTGGGGCTGGGAGGGCCCGTGGGCGGGCCGGCGGGGCTTCGACTCGCTGGTGCAGGCCGGGTACGGGATCGCCGCCGCGGAGGCGGGCCCGGACGGGGTGCCGGGGGTGCTGCCCGCGCAGGCGCTGGACCACGGGACGGGCTACCTGCTGGCCGCCGGGGTGCTGCGGGCCCTGGCCGCGGGCGGCGGGCGGGTGCTGCGGTTCTCGCTGGCGGGGACCGCGTCGTGGCTGGTGCGGGACGTCCCGCGGGCGGTGGGCCCGGCGCCCGGCGGGGCGGACGGGGCCGGTGCCGGGGCCCGGCTGCGCGAGTGCGGCTCCGGCTACGGCCGGCTGCGGTACGCGGCTCCCCCGCTCGCGGCGGGTCCGGGCGACTGGCCGGCCGGGCCGTCCCGCTGGGGCGCGGACCGCGCCGCCTGGCTCCCGGCAACCTGACCGGCGCGTGGGACACGGCGGCGCCCCCGCCTCCCCGTGCGGGGGTGCGGGGGCGCCGTCGGAAGGAGGCGTCAGGCGGGGAGCCAGGCCGAGCAGTTGGCGGAGGTGAACTCCGCCGCGCCCGCCGGGACCGTCGCCGTGATCTTGTCGCCCGGCTTCGGGGCCGACTCGGGGCCCGAGGCCAGGACGGAGCCGTCCTTGCCCTTGGCCTCCCAGGTGCAGGCCGTGTTCTGGGTCAGCGCCCGGTAGGTGCCGGGTGCCGGGGCGGGCCGGGTGCCGTCGCCGAAGCCCTTGGCGGCGGCGTCCAGGATCGGCTTCTGCTCCGGGCACAGGTGCGGGATCGCGTCCTTCGCGCCGGGGATCTCCCCGGAGATGACCGCTCCGGTCGCCGCGTCCTTGTCCCGCTTGGCCGTGCGCTCCACCCGCTGGCAGGCCTCCTGGCCGCTCTGGAGCACGGCCGCCGGGTCCATCTTCTCGGGGACCCGGCCGCTCAGGTACGCCTTCTCGTTGGGCTTGAAGCTGCCCGTCTTCGGGGTGAGCTTCGCGTCCGGGAGGACGGGCCCGGTCGGCTTGGCGCCGGGCGTGGCCGGCGGGGCGGAGGAGTCCGCCGGGTCCGGGACCGGGGAGGCGGCCGGCGGCTTGGCCTTCGCCTCGTCGGCCTTGCCGTCGCCGCCCGAGCTGCAGGCGGTCAGGGTGAGGGCTGCGGCCAGCAGGAGCGCAGCCGCGGTGGAGCGTCGGTACATCGGTGGGGCTCCCGTGCGTGCCGGTTGGTTCGGGGGCGGCAGGCGTGCGGGGCCCGGCGTGGCAGCGGCCGGGCCCCGCACCCTCCGGTTACTTCGGGCCGAAGGTGAGGACCAGCTGGGGGGCTGCGTCCGCCGCCGTCGACTCCTTCGACCACAGCCACAGCGCGTCGGTGCCCGCGCCGGTCAGGGCGAGGCCGTGGCTGCCGCCGAGCAGCGCCGAGACCGCGGCCGTGTCCAGCTGGGCGCTGTGCAGCGCCGAGCCGTCCGGGATGGCCGCGAAGGTGCCGAGCGGCGTGGTGCCGAGGGCCGGCTTGGTGGTGTAGGAGGTGGTCGCACCGCTCCAGGTGCCGGTGACCGGGACCACGGAGACGGTGTCGGCGGTGCCGGCGCCCGACTGCGTCGTCGTCTTGACCTGGAGCGTCGCCGACTTCAGCACCTGCCCCGCCGGCGCGGCCGGCAGGTCGAAGCGCAGGTACGTCTCGTAGCCCGGGTTGCCTCGGACGGCGAGCGAGGTGGACGCGCCGTTGGCCGCGCTGGGGGCGCCCTGGTTGACGTAGGTGTCCTCGGTCGCGGTGACCTTGGAGACCGTGTCGGAGGGGGCCTTCGCCAGGTCGAAGTGGTTCTTGACCTGGGCGGCGGTGAGCACCTTGTCGTAGACGGCCGTCTCGTCGAGCTGGCCGGCGAAGAAGTTGCTCGTCGGGCGCGACGGCCAGCCGGAGAGGTTGTCCCCGCCGACGTGCCAGTAGCCGGCGTACGCGGTCGAGTTGGTGACGTTCAGCGTGCCCTTGAGCTGGCCGTCGACGTACAGCGCCATGCCCGAGGGGCCCTGGCTGGCGACCACGTGGTGCCACTTGTTGTCGTTGTACGTGTCGAACAGGCCGGTGCTGATGGTGCGCGTCGAGCCGTTGTACACGCCGAACACCAGGCGGCCGGTGTTCGTCATGTAGATGTGCTTGTCGTGCGAGCCGCTGTTGCGGGTGGTGTTGTTGCCGAAGCCGACGAGCTTCCCGCCGCGCGTGGTGTTCGTCTTGAACCACGTCTCGACGGTGTAGCTGCTGCCGACGGTCTGGCGGTGGTCGCTGTGGAGCTTCTGGCTGGTGCCGTTGAAGCCCATCGCGGTGCTCGATCCGGTGACCGCGCCGGGCGTCTGGCGCAGCGCCGGGGCGTTGACCTGGATGCCGCTGGTGTTGCCGCCGTCCGAGGAGTCGGCCACGTAGGGGCTGACGGTGTCGTCGTAGCGCCAGTACAGCTGGGCGCCGTCGGCGCGGACCTGGTTCGGGTACGCCTGGACGCTGGACGGGACGGTCACCGAGGCGGTGGCCGACAGGGCGCTGGTGTTGCCGGCGGCGTCGGTGGCGGTGACCCGGTAGGTGTAGGTCTGGCCGGCCTTGACGGTGGTGTCGTTCCAGGAGGCCTGGGGCCGCTCGAACTCCAGGGAGTCGGCGGTCATGGTGTGGATCGGCGTGCCGGAGCCGTTGCGGTAGATGCGGTACGTCAGCTTGCTGTCGTCCGCGTCGTAGCTGGTGCGCCAGCGGACCTGGACCTCGCCGGGCTTGACGCTGCCGGCGCTGGCGACCGGGGTGGTCGGGGCGCCGACGTCGCCGGTGGAGGCGAAGCGGGTGAGGCTCTGCTGCTCGGCGCCGTTGACGGTGGTGAACTCACCGCCGACCCACATGAACTTCTTGCCGTCCTTCTCCGACACGGCCATGACGCGCGGGCCGATGCCCTCGCCGAGGCCGTCGTTGGTGTCGGGGAACCAGCCGAGCTTGCGGGGGCCGCGCACGAAGCCGTCCACGGGCGCGGGGGCGGCGCCGGTGTGGTCGGTCGGCTGGGCCAGCAGGTGGCGGCGGCGGCCGTCGGGGTACTCCAGCTCGGTGGAGCAGTCGTGCGCGTGCGAGGAGCTGTAGAGCACGCCCTCGTACGGCAGGACCGCCTGGGTGGCGCCGAGGCAGCGGTCGCGCCACTTCTCGCCGAAGTCGCTCAGGCGCAGGCCGATGCGGCCGTCGAAGACGCCGCCGCCGGAGCCCTCGTTGCCGGTGTAGAAGCCGGTCTCGTCCGTGGCGATCGACTTGACGACCGAGTTCCACGGGATGTTGTCGTAGGTCTTGGCGAGCTTGCCGGAGACCGCGTCGACCACGGCGAGGGCGTGCGAGTTGGCGCCGTTGACGGTGAAGAAGTCGCCGCCCAGCAGGACGTTCTTGCCGTCCGGGGTGACCGCGACGGCGCGGCCCGGCTCGTCGGCGTTGGCGGTGAAGGGCTTCAGCGCGCCGGTGCCGGCGTCGACCGCGGCGAACCGCTCGCGGGTCTGGCCCTCGACCTCGTTGAAGTCGCCGGCCGCGTAGAGGGTGTCCTCGGTGGCGGCGAGCGCCCGCACGGTGGCGGGGAAGCCGGGGTGGAACGCTGCCTTGGGGGTGCAGCTCTCGATGTCGATCGCCGCGAGGCTGGAGACCGGGGTGCCGTTGACGGCGCCGAAGTAGCCGCCCGCGTACAGCGTCTTCTTGTCCTTCGACACGGTGAGCGCGCGGACGGTCGCGGTGCCGTCGCCGACGGTGAAGGCGAGCTTGCAGGCGGTCGGCTTGCCCGTCGCGGCGTCGAGAGCGACGAAGTTGACGGCTTCCTGTTCGGCTCCGGAGGTGCCGGCCGGCGGGCGGACCGCCGAGAAGGTGCCGCCGGCGAAGACGGTGCCGTCCGCCTCGGCCATCGCCCAGACGATGCCGTTGGGCTGCCACGTCGGCAGGCTGTCGGCGGTGAACGCCACGGGCGCCGTGATGGCGGACGCCTGGGGCATGAGCACCAGGCCTATCCCGGTGCCGGCACCGGCCAGTGACAGGACGAGGGCAGCAGTCAGCCCTCTGGATCTACGCATGAGCCCCCCAGGGCGTATCGCCCGGTTTTGATGGCTGGAACTAGACGAACAGCCGTATGTACGGGCGCAGACTAGGGCGCAAACGGAACCCCGTCACCCCCCTTGACCGATTCCATACCGGGTTGGGACCAACCTGGTTCGACAGGGCGGGCGCATTGCGGACATACGGCAGGTATGTCCGGTCACCGCCGCAGCTGCCTGCGGCGATGTCCGTACACGGCAAATCGTAGGGGAAATATAAGGCCTCAGCGGTCGATACGGACCGTTGCACCGGCCAGCTGGTCCTCGACGAGGCGGATGTCCGCGTCGACCATGATCTGTGCCAGCTCCGCGACCAGGACCGACGGCTTCCAGCCAAGCAGTTCCTGGGCCTTGGACGAGTCGCCGATCAGCGCGTCGACCTCGCTCGGACGCTCGTACTTGGCGTCGTAGCGGACGTGCTCGGTCCAGTCCAGGCCGGCGTGGGCGAAGGAGGACTCGACGAACTCGCGCACCGTGGCGGCCACTCCGGTGGCGACGACGTAGTCGGTCGGCTCGTCCTGCTGGAGCATCCGCCACATGGCGTCGACGTACTCCGGCGCGTAGCCCCAGTCGCGGACGGCGTCGAGGTTGCCGAGGTACAGGTGCTCCTGGAGGCCGGCCTTGATGCGGGCGACGGCGCGGGTGATCTTGCGGGTCACGAAGGTCTCGCCGCGGCGCGGGGACTCGTGGTTGAAGAGGATCCCGTTGACGGCGAACATGTCGTACGCCTCGCGGTAGTTCACGGTCGTCCAGTACGCGAACACCTTGGCCGCGCCGTACGGGCTGCGCGGGTGGAACGGGGTGTCCTCGTTCTGCGGCGGCGGGGTGGAGCCGAACATCTCCGAGGACGAGGCCTGGTAGATGCGGGTGTCGATGCCGCTCGCCCGGATCGCCTCCAGGAGCCGCAGCGCGCCGAGGCCGGTCACGTCGCCCGTGTAGAGCGGGGCGTCGAAGGAGACCCGCACATGGGACTGGGCGCCGAGGTTGTAGACCTCGTCGGGCCGTATCTCGCGCAGCAGGTTCACGAGCGCGACGCCGTCGGACAGGTCGGCGTGGTGCAGGACGAAGGACCGGTTCGCGGTGTGCGGGTCCTGGTAGATGTGGTCGATCCGCTCGGTGTTGAAGCTGGAGGACCGCCGCACCAGGCCGTGCACCGTGTAGCCCTTGGAGAGCAGGAGCTCGGAGAGGTAGGAGCCGTCCTGCCCGGTGACTCCGGTGATCAGCGCGGTCTTGCCCATGTGGGGTCCCCCTGGGGATCGTTGCGGTGTGTGGTTCTGGAGGCGCTCGCGCCTCGGGGCCGGCCCGTCCCGGCCGTGCGGCCGCGGCGGTTCCTGCCGGATGGTCGTGCGGTGGGTGCGGCCCGGTTCGGGCGGCTCGGCGGCCTGCCGCGGTCGGGCCGCGGGGACGCGGCCCCCGCCGGGTCCCCGCCCGGCACCAGGGCCCGGCCCCGGGGGCCGGATGCGTACCGTACACCGGTGCGGGCGGCGGCCGGAGGGCTGGCATCATCGGCGGTATGACAAGTTCGCTGCCGCTCCTGCCGCCGAACGCCCGCGTCTTCGTCGCGGGCCACCGCGGCCTCGTGGGCTCCGCCGTCGCACGCCGCCTGACCGCCGACGGCCACGAGGTGCTCACCCGCAGCCGCGCCGACCTCGACCTGCGCGACGCCGCCGCGACCGCCGCGTACCTGCAGGGCGCCCGACCGGACGCCGTGGTGCTGGCCGCCGCCAAGGTCGGCGGCATCATGGCCAACAGCACCTACCCGGTGCAGTTCCTGGAGGACAACCTCCGGATCCAGCTGAGCGTCATCGGCGGCGCGCACGCAGCCGGCGTGGCCCGCCTGCTGTTCCTCGGCTCGTCCTGCATCTACCCCAAGCTGGCGCCGCAGCCCATCACCGAGGACGCCCTGCTGACCGGGCCGCTGGAGCCGACCAACGAGGCGTACGCGCTGGCGAAGATCGCCGGCATCGTGCAGGTGCAGTCCTACCGCAGGCAGTACGGGGCCTCGTACATCTCCGCGATGCCCACCAACCTCTACGGCCCGGGCGACAACTTCGACCTGGAGACCTCGCACGTGCTGCCCGCGCTCATCCGGCGCTTCCACGAGGCGGCGGCCGAGGGCCGCGAGGAGGTCGCGCTCTGGGGCAGCGGCACGCCGCGCCGCGAGTTCCTCCACGTCGACGACCTGGCCGCGGCCTGCTCGGTGCTGCTGGAGCGCTACGACGGGGACGAGCCGGTCAACATCGGCTGCGGCGAGGACCTCACCATCCGGGCCCTCGCCGAGACCGTCGCCGACGTCACCGGCTTCCGCGGCCGCCTGGCCTGGGACACCTCCAAGCCGGACGGCACCCCGCGCAAGCTCCTGGACGTCAGCCGCCTGACCTCGCTCGGCTGGAAGCCGGAGATCGGGCTGCGCGACGGCATCGCGGCCACCTACCGGTGGTGGCTGGAGCAGGGCGGGGCGGGAACGCGGGGCTGAACGCACGCGGCAGGGCTCCTCAGTACGCTCCGCGGCCGTCGACGACGGCGCGGAGCGTACGGCCCATGACGTCGACGTCGCTGGTGAAGGACCAGTTGTCGACGTAGCTCAGGTCGAGCTGGATCGTTTCGTCCCAGGACAGGTCGGACCGGCCGCTGATCTGCCAGAGCCCGGTCATGCCCGGCCGCACGGTGAGGCGGCGCAGCTCGACCTCGTCGTAGCGGGCCACCTCCTCCGGCAGCGGCGGGCGGGGGCCGACGAGCGACATGTGGCCGGCCAGGACGTTCAGGAGCTGGGGCAGTTCGTCCAGGGAGGTGCGGCGCAGCAGCCGGCCGACCCGGGTCACCCTGGGGTCGCGGCGGATCTTGAACATGAGGCCGTCGTTCTCGTTGGCCCCCGCCAGCTCGCCCTTCAGGCGGTCGGCGTCGACGACCATCGTGCGGAACTTCCACATCGTGAACGGGACGCCGTCCCGGCCGATGCGCTGCTGTCGGTAGAACGCGGGGCCGCGGGACCCGAGCCGGATCGCGAGGACGATCGCGAGGAACAGCGGGGAGAGCAGGACCAGTCCGACGCCCGCGCCGATGCGGTCCAGGGCGGCCTTGAGCGCGGTCTGGAGGCCGCGGCCGACGGGCGGGGCGACGCGCAGCACGGCGAGTCCGCCGGCGGAGAGGGTCTCCAGGCGCTTGACGGATATCTCCACCAGCCCGGGGAAGACGGCGAGTTCGAGGCCCGCGTCGTGCAGCGCCCACGCGATGCGGCGCAGCCGCTCCCCCGCGATCCGCGCGCCGGGCGCGACGAGGACGAGGTCGGCGTGGTGGCTGCGGACGGCGCCGAGGACGGCCGCGGAGTCGGCGGTCGGGGCGTCCGGGGCGAGGGCGTCCAGCCGGGCGGCGACGGGGACGCCGCCCTCCAGCGGCCCGGTGCCGACGGGGACGACGCCGACGACGACGTAGGGGTGGTCGGTGCGGGCGGCGAGGTGCGCGGTGAGGGAGTCCGCGGCGGCCGGCTCCCCTATCACCAGGACCCGGCTGACGGCCTGGGCCTCGCGGCGGGCCGCGGAGAGGTGGCGGTAGGTCAGTTTGTGGCAGGCGACGGTGATGAGGAGGGCCGGCAGCAGGGCGCCCAGCGCGGCGAGGCGCGGCGTGCTCTCGCCGGTCACCACGCGTGCCACGGCCAGGACGCCGATCAGAATCAGCCAGTCGTGGACGACGGGCAGCACTCCGCGGGACTCGCCGAGCGCGCGGGCGGCGTACCGGCGGCGCACCGCCTGCACGCCGGTCCAGGCGAGGGCCGCGCCGAGGGCGCAGTACACGGGCCGGACCTGCTGCGCGGCCTCGAAGACGAGCCCCACCGGGACGGCCGCTCCGAGGAAGTCGGCGGTCAGGGCGGCGGGCAGGTACCAGCGCGCTTTGTCGCCGATCCGCCGCACGGGCGCAGCAAGGAGCTCGGCCGCCGCTCCGGCCACTCTTTGCGCAGGAAAATGGACATGCCTCATGGGCCCCCCTGGCACGCGGTCTATGACTGTGGCGCGTACCCGCGGCTTCCCCTGGCGGCGGGCATCTGGCGCACCGGGAAACAGTACGACAAACACTCTTACTACATATGCTGATTGCCTGAACGCGAGCTCTTGTTGCTCAAGTGTTAGCAACCGGTACCCCATGTTCCATATTCTTGGGCTCCGACTCCGCACGCGAAGGCGAAGGGTTCGGATAGCGGATACGCCGCCTCGGTCAACGAACCCTTTCCGGCCAAGTTTTTGACGCGACCCTGACATTCGCGCGCCCGGGTGGCACTCTTCGATCCGTTCATCGCACCAGCCCTGTTCTGCCCGGCGGCCCACCCAGCCGCACGGTCCCCTTTGCAGAAGGAGTCTGCGTTGAGTCCCACCCCCCACAGGCGCGCCACCGCGGCCGGCGCACTCGTCGCCGCGGCCGCGATGCTCGCCGTCGGCATCCAGGCCGGCAGCGCCACCGCCGACAGCACGGCGTCCAAGGCGCCCGCCGCCGCCAAGGCCAACCCCGGCGCGGCACCCCTCAAGCTCAGCCCCTCCGAGCGTGCGACGCTCATCTCCGAGGCGAACTCCACCACCGCGCAGGCGGCCAAGGCGCTGGGCCTCGGCGGCGAGGAGAAGCTCATCGTCCGCGACGTCGTCAAGGACGCGGACGGCACCACGCACACCACGTACGAGCGGACGTACGCGGGCCTGCCCGTCCTCGGCGGCGACCTGACGGTCCACGCCAAGAACGGCACCACCAAGAGCGTCACGAAGGCCACGAACCACGAGATCAAGGTGCCGACCACGGACGCCGCGGTCACGCCGGCCGCCGCCGAGGGCCAGGCCCTCTCCGCCGCCGGCTCGGCGGGCTCGAAGGACGCCAAGCCCTCCAAGAACGCCCGCAAGGTGATCTGGGCGGCCGAGGGCGCGCCCGTCCTCGCCTGGGAGACCGTCGTCGGCGGCCTCCAGCACGACGGCACCCCGAACGAGCTGCACGTGGTCACCGACGCCAAGACCGGCGCGAAGATCACCGAGTGGCAGGCCGTCGAGACCGGCACCGGCAACACCATGTACAGCGGCCAGGTCACCCTGGGGACGAGCCAGTCGGGCAGCAGCTACACCCTGACCGACGCCAACCGCGGCAACCACAAGACCTACAACCTCAACCGCGGCAGCTCGGGCACCGGCACCCTCTTCTCCGGACCGGACGACGTCTGGGGCAACGGCCTGCCCTCCAACCTGGAGACGGCCGGCGCGGACGCCCACTACGGCGCCGCGGTCACGTGGGACTACTACAAGAACGTGCACGGCCGCAACGGCCTGCGCAACGACGGCGTCGCCCCGTACACCCGCGTCCACTACGGCAACAACTACGTGAACGCGTTCTGGCAGGACTCCTGCTTCTGCATGACCTACGGCGACGGCGAGGGCAACGCCAAGCCGCTGACCTCCACCGACGTGGCCGCGCACGAGATGACCCACGGCCTCACCTCGGTCACCGGCAACATGACGTACAGCGGTGAGCCGGGCGGTCTGAACGAGGCGACCTCGGACATCATGGCGGCCGCGGTCGAGTTCTACGCCAACAACCCGCAGGACGTCGGCGACTACCTGGTCGGCGAGAAGATCGACATCCGCGGCAACGGCACCCCGCTGCGCTACATGGACAAGCCGAGCAAGGACGGCTCCTCCAAGGACTACTGGTCCTCGAGCCTCGGCGGCATCGACGTCCACTACTCCTCGGGCCCGGCCAACCACTGGTACTACCTGGCCTCCGAGGGCTCCGGCGCCAAGGTCGTCAACGGCGTGAGCTACGACTCGCCGACCTACGACAACCTCCCGGTCACGCCCATCGGCCGGGACGCCGCCTCGAAGATCTGGTTCCGCGCGCTGACGGTCGGCTACTTCAAGTCGAACACCAACTACGCGGCCGCCCGCACGGCGACCCTCCAGGCCGCCGCCGACCTGTACGGCCAGGGCTCGGCCACCTACAACAACACGGCCAACGCCTGGGCCGCCATCAACGTCGGCGCCCGCATCAGCGACGGCGTCACGGTCACGGCGATCCCGAACCAGAACACCGCCGTGGGCACCGCGGTCAGCCTCCAGGTCCAGGCGACCAGCACCACCCCCGGTGCGCTGTCCTACTCCGCCACCGGCCTGCCGGCCGGCCTGTCGATCAACTCCTCCACGGGTCTGATCTCGGGCACGGCGACCACCGCGGGCACGTCCAACGTGACGGTGACGGTGACCGACTCCGCCAACAAGTCGGGGACGGCCTCCTTCACCTGGACCGTCGGCACGGGCGAGCAGAACGTCTTCGAGAACACCGCCGACTACCAGATCCGGGACAACGCCACGGTCGACTCCCCGATCACGGTGACCCGCTCCGGCAACGCGTCGAGCGCCCTCAAGGTGGACGTGAACATCGTCCACACCTACGTCGGTGACCTGCGGGTCGACCTGGTCGCCCCCGACGGCACCGTCTACAACCTGCGCAACCGCAGCGGCGGCAGCGCGGACAACATCGTCCAGTCCTTCACCGTGAACGCCTCCTCCGAGGCCGCGAACGGTGTCTGGAAGCTCCGCGTCGCGGACCTCGCCAGCCTGGACACCGGCTACATCAACAGCTGGAAGCTGACCTTCTGACCCCTGGCGGGCGGATGAGGCACACCGGCTGACACGACACGGGGCCGTCCGGGGGGAGACCCTCCCGGACGGCCCTGTTCCATGCCCGCGGGGCCGCGCGGCCCGCGGGGCACCGCTACGGGACGGCCGCGAAGACCGCGTCGGACAGGCCGGACCGCTGCGCGCGCCGGTCCTCCTGCGCGGCCTCGTGCCCGGCCGGCGGCGCCTCCTGCGGGGCGGCCTCCCCGCTGCCGAAGCCGCCGCCGTCGCCGTCACCGGGGAAGCCGCTGTCGCCGAAGCCGCCGTCCTCGTGGCCGTCGCGGTCGACCGGCGTGAAGAACACCGAGCGGACGTGCACGTGGTACACCCGGTCGCCGGGCTCCAGGATCCGCTCGGGCCGGCCGCTGCAGCCGCGGTCCGGGAAGAGGTACGCCCGCCCCTCCGTCCCGTTGCTGACGGCGGTGGCGGGCTTGTCGTGCGAGGTGCCGTTCAGCTCGTAGCAGGTGTCGAGGCCCGCGGGGCGGAGGGACCGGCGCTCGTCGGCGCCGTTCCCGCCCCCGACCAGGTAGTCCAGCCTGCCGAGGTCCTTGTCGTGCTCGTCGGCGGCCGCGGTGCCCGCCGGGACGGCGAGGGCGAGGGCGGTGAGGAGGGCTGCGGCGGTGCTGCGAAGGCGCATGGGGGCGGTGTCCGTTCTGTCGGCGCTGGACGCCCGGTCGGCGGTGGCGTCCAGCGGGCAGCGTAGGAGCGGCCCCGCATGCCGCGGCGGCGCGGCATGCGCAGGCGTTCGGAGGTTCACCCGCCCGGAGCGCCCGCTGCCGCCGTACGGGCCGCCCCGGCAGGCGAAGGGGCGGGAGGGGTCCGCCCCCCGCCCGCCCCCTGCCGCGCGGTGCGCCGCGCTAGCGCAGGATGACGCCGCCCTGCGGCCCCGCCTCCCCGGCCGCGTCGCCGTCCGCCGGGGCCGCGACCAGCCCCAGTTCGGCCGGCGAGGCCAGCAGCGGGTGCGAGGGCAGGATGCGCACCGTGTACCCGAAGGCCCCCGTGCGGTCCAGGGCGAGCGGCCCCTCGTACACCCAGCGGCCCTCCAGGTCCGGCCCGCCGGCCGGCTTGAGGGGGAAGGGCCGGCCGTCGCGGATGACGTCCTGCGGGTCCACCCGGCCCGCGACGGCCTGCACCTCGACGTCCTCGGGGCCCAGCGCGTCGAGCGCCACCCGCACCCGCAGCGTGAGGGTCGCTCCCAGCTCGGCGGTACCGCCGACGGGCGCCGCCGCCAGCGCCTCCACGTGCTCGACGGCGACCTGGGGCCAGGCCGCCCGGACGCGGCCCTTCCACCAGGCCAGGTCCCGCGCGGCGTCCTGGTTCATCGCCCGGTGGGCGCGGGCGGCCGGCGCGTAGAGCCGCTCCACGTACTCGCGCACCATCCGCCCCGCGAGCACCTTGGGGCCGAGGGAGACGAGGGTGCGCCGGACCATCTCGATCCACCGCACCGGCAGCCCGCTGCGGTCGGCGCGGTCGTAGAACCGGGGTGCGACCCGCTGCTCGACCAGCTCGTAGAGGGCCTTCGCCTCCAGGTCGTCGCGCCGGTCCTCGTCCGTGCCGACGTCGGCCGTGGGGATGGCCCAGCCGAAGTCGGGCTCGAACCACTCGTCCCACCAGCCGTCGAGCACCGACAGGTTGAGGCAGCCGTTGAGCGCGGCCTTCATCCCGCTCGTGCCGCAGGCCTCCAGCGGGCGCAGCGGGTTGTTCAGCCACACGTCGCAGCCCGGGTAGAGCTTCTGCGCCATGCCCATGCCGTAGTCGGGCAGAAAAACAATGCGGTGCCGCACGCGGGGGTCGTCGGAGAAGCGCACGAGCTCCTGCACGAGCCGCTTGCCGCCGTCGTCGGCCGGGTGCGCCTTGCCCGCGACGACGATCTGCACCGGCCGCTCGGGGTCCAGCAGCAGCCGGCGCAGCCGCTCGGGGTCGCGCAGCATCAGTGTGAGCCGCTTGTACGAGGGCACGCGCCGGGCGAAGCCGATGGTGAGGACGTCCGGGTCGAGGACGGAGTCGACCCAGCCGAGCTCGGCGTCGGCGGCGCCGCGCTGCCGCCACGAGGCCCGCAGCCGCTCGCGCACCTCCAGCACCAGCTGCTCGCGCAGGCTCCGGCGCAGTTCCCAGATGTCCTGGTCGGGGATGTCGGCGACGGCGTCCCAGCGCTGGGAGCCGCCGACCGACAGGGCGTCCTCGGTGCGGCCGGCGCCGATCTGCCGCGCCCCCAGCCGGACGACCTCGGGCGCCACCCACGTCGGGGCGTGCACGCCGTTGGTCACGGAGGTGATGGGAACGTCGGCGGGGTCGAATCCCGGCCACAGCCCGGCGAACATGCCCTGGCTGACGGCGCCGTGGAGGGTGGACACGCCGTTGGCGCGCTGGGCCAGGCGCAGGCCCATCACCGCCATGTTGAAGACGCCCGGGTCGCCGCCGGGGTAGGTCTCGGCACCGAGCTCCAGGATCCGGTCGAGGGGCACCCCGTCGAGCTCGCCGCCGGGTCCGAAGTGGCGGGCGACCAGCGCCCGGTCGAAGCGGTCGATGCCGGCGGGGACGGGGGTGTGGGTGGTGAAGACGGTGCCGGCGCGGACCGCCTCCAGGGCGGCGTCGAAGCCGAGGCCCTGCGCCCCGTCGAGTTCCCTTATGCGCTCGAGGCCCAGGAAGCCGGCGTGGCCCTCGTTGGTGTGGAAGACCTCGGGGTCGGGGTGGCCGGTCAGGGCGCAGTAGGTGCGGACGGCGCGGACGCCGCCGATGCCGAGCAGCATCTCCTGGAGCAGCCGGTGGTCGCTGCCGCCGCCGTAGAGCCGGTCGGTCACCTCGCGGGCCCCGGCGTCGTTGTCCTCGACGTCGGAGTCGAGGAGCAGCAGCGGGACGCGGCCGACGCGGGCCTGCCAGATGTGGGCGTGCAGGGCGCGGCCGCCCGGCAGGGAGAGGGTGACCCGGGCGGGGGCGCCGTCGGCGTCCCGCAGCAGGGAGAGGGGGAGCTCGTTGGGGTCGAGGACCGGGTAGTGCTCCTGCTGCCAGCCGTCGCGGGAGAGGGACTGGCGGAAGTAGCCGTGCCGGTAGAGGAGTCCGACGCCGATGAGGGGGGCGCCGAGGTCGCTGGCGGCCTTCAGGTGGTCGCCGGCGAGGATCCCGAGGCCGCCGGAGTACTGCGGCAGGGCGGCGGTGATGCCGAACTCGGGCGAGAAGTAGGCGATGGCGGCGGGGAGGTCGGCGACGTCCTCGTGGGTCTGGTACCAGCGGGCGCCGTGCACGTAGTCGTCGAGGTCGGCGGCGGCGACGGCGAGCCGCCGCAGGAACCGGCGGTCGGACGCGAGGGCGTCGAGGCGGGCGGCGGAGACGGAGCCGAGCAGGCGGACGGGGTCGCCGCCCGCGGCCTGCCAGCCCTCGGGGTCGACGGATTGGAAGAGTTCGCGGGTCTCCGTGTGCCACGACCAGCGCAGGTTGCGCGCGAGGTCGGCGAGCGGCAGCAGCGGCGGGGGGAGGACGGGGCGTACGGTGAATCGACGGATAGCCTTCACGCGTTCCACCTTCGCAGGCGAGTGCGGACCGGAGCGGCCGCACCACGCTGTGCGCCCGCGCAACAACCCCCGGAAGGCTAGCCCCGCCGGGCCCCGGCGGGGCTAGCCTTCCGGGGGTTGTTGCGCGGGCGCACAGCGTGGTGCGGCCGCTCCGGTCCGCACTCGCCTGCGA
>NZ_RPSE01000131.1:0-14797 GCF_003949955.1 Streptomyces sp. WAC05292 | reverse complement strand
GGGCGAGGGGGAGGGGTGCGTTGTGGTTCATGCCGCGGAGATTCCCGCCCCGGGCGGGTCCCCTAACCGCTGTTACCGTCCCGTCGGCAAATCCGGACAAGACAGCACTAAAGTACGGCCGTTCGATGGCCGATAGCCCGCGCTCGCGGGCCCGCCCGGCCGGGTCCGGAGGCGGCGCCCCCGGACCCGGCCCGCGGCGGCCGCTACCCGGCGGCGGCGTCGCAGGCCTGCGCGCGCAGCGCCCGGGCCAGGTCGTCGCGGGACTCCAGCACGAGCCGCCGCAGCGCCGGCGCGGCGTCCCCGTGCGCGGACAGCCAGGCGTCCGTGGCCTCCAGCGTCGCCGCGTCGTCCTGGAGCGCGGGGTACATGCCCCGGACGACGTGCATGCCGATCTGGATGGAGCGCTCGGCCCAGATCCGCTCGATCACCTCGAAGTAGCGGTCGGTGTACGCGGCCAGCAGGGCCCGCTGCGAGGACTGCTGCATCCCGTCGATGGTCGCCTCCACCAGCGCGTTCGACAGGGCGTCCGACTCGACGACCGCCGCCCACGCCTGGTCCTTGACCGCCGCCGACGGGCGCGCCGCGAGGCAGCGCACCTGGTGCCGCTTGCCCGACGCCGTGTCGTCCCGCGCCAGCTCGGCGTTGACCGCGGCCTCGTCGACCGCGCCGTGCGCGGCCAGCGGCAGCAGGAAGTCCCAGCGCAGCTCCTGGTCCACCTCCAGCCCGTCGATGCGCGCGGTCCCGTCCAGCAGCCCCAGCAGCAGCTGGAAGTCGCCCTCGGTCGCCGCGGCGGCCGCGAAGAACCGGGCCCAGGTCAGCTGGTGCTCCGAGCCCGGCTCGGCCAGCCGCAGCTCCCGCAGCGCGGCGGCCGCCAGCTCCCGGCCGCCCTGCTCGCGCCAGGCGGGTGCCGCGTAGTGCGTGAGGGCGGCCAGCGCCTGGGAGTGCACCATCTGGACGACGCCGACATCGCCCTCCCGGCCCGCGTGCGCCGTCACCAGTGCGATGAAGTCGCGGGCGGGCATGAGCCCGTCCCGGGTCAGGTTCCAGGCCGCGGACCAGCACAGGGCCCGCGCCAGCGGGTCCGTGATGTCGCCGAGCCGGTTCCGCAGGGTCGTGAGGGACCGCTCGTCGAAGCGGACCTTGCAGTAGGTGAGGTCGTCGTCGTTGACGAGGACGAGGTCGGGCCGCTCCCGGCCGGCCAGCTCCGGAACCGCCGTCCGGGCGCCCGCGACGTCCGCCTCGGCCTGCGCGTAGCGGACGAGCGAGCCGCCCTCCAGCCGGTACAGGCCCACCGCGATCCGGTGCGGGCGCAGCTCGCCGCCCTCCTGGACGACGGCCAGTTCGGCGAGCCGGCCCTCCTCCCCGAGGACCGGCTCCGGGGTCAGCACGTTCACGCCGGCCGTCTGCAGCCAGGCCCGGGACCACTCGGCCATGTCCCGCCCGGACACCTCGCCGAGCACCGACAGCAGGTCGGCCAGGGTGGTGTTGCCGTAGGCGTTCGCCTTGAAGTAGCGGCGGGCCCCCTCCAGGAACGCCTCCCGGCCCACGTACGCCACGAGCTGCTTCAGGACGGCCGCGCCCTTGGCGTAGGTGATGCCGTCGAAGTTGAGCTTGGCGTCCTCCAGGTCGCGGATGTCGGCCGTGATCGGGTGCGTGGACGGCAGCTGGTCGGCGCGGTAGGCCCAGGCCTTGCGGCTGTTGGCGAAGGTCACCCACGCCTGGTCGAAGCGGGTCGCCTCCACCTGCGAGAAGGTGCCCATGAAGTCCGCGAAGGACTCCTTCAGCCACAGGTCGTCCCACCACTTCATGGTGACGAGGTCGCCGAACCACATGTGGGCCATCTCGTGGAGCACCGTGTTGCAGCGGCGCTCGTACGCCGCCCGGGTGACCTTGCCGCGGAAGACGTACTCCTCCCGGAAGGTGACCATGCCCGGGTTCTCCATGGCGCCCAGGTTGTACTCGGGGACGAAGGCCTGGTCGTACTTCCCGAAGGGGTACGGGTAGTCGAAGTGCTCGTGGAAGAAGTCGAAGCCCTGCTTGGTGACGCGGAAGACCTCCTCCGCGTCGAAGTGCTTGGCGAGCCCCTTGCGGCACATCGCACCCAGCGGGATCTCCAGGTCCCCGCGGGTGTAGGTGTCCGTCACGTAGTGGTAGGGGCCGGCGACGACGCAGGTGATGTACGTCGAGATCGGCTTGGTCTCGGCGAACCGGCGGGTCGCGCCCTCGCGGGAGACCTCCGCGCCGTTGCTCCACACGTGCCAGCCCTCGGGCGCGGCCACCTCGAAGCGGTAGGGCGCCTTCAGGTCGGGCTGCTCGAAATTGGCGTACACCCGCCGGGCGTCCGCCGGCTCGTACTGCGTGTAGAGGTAGACCTCGCCGTCCTCCGGGTCGACGAACCGGTGCATGCCCTCGCCCGTCCGGCTGTACGCGCAGTTCGCGTCGACGACGAGGACGTTCTCGGACTCCAGGCCCTCCAGCGCGATCCGGGCTCCGTCGAAGACGGCCGCCGGATCCAGCGGGCGCCCGTTGAGGGTGACGGAGTTCACGGACGGCGCGACCAGGTCCGCGAAGGACGACGACCCGGGCACGGCGGCGCGGAAGCGGATCGTCGACACCGAGCGGAAGGTCCGCGGCCCCTCGGCCGGTTCGGCGGCGTCCACGGCCGAGCGGAGGTCGAGGGCGACCTCGTAGCCGTCGACGGACAGCAGTTCCGCCCGCTCGCGGGCTTCCTCGCGGGACAGATTCTCTCCTGGCACGTGCACTCCTTCGTGCGGGCTCGCGATACCTGATCGAATCCTCCCACGCGGGAATGCGCACGGACGCGGCCCGGTTGGCCAGGAGGAACATGACCAGAGAAGCGTTATCCGCCCCAAGGAGAGACATGGCCGACACCCAGGTGCGCGAGAAGACCCCGGTCGACTTCTGGTTCGACCCGCTCTGCCCCTGGGCCTGGATGACCTCCCGCTGGATGCTGGAGGTCGAGAAGGTCCGCGACGTCGAGGTCCGCTGGCACGTGATGAGCCTCGCCGTCCTGAACGAGCACCGCCTCGAGGAACTCCCCGAGCGCTACCGGGAGATCGTCGGCCCCAAGGGCTGGGCGCCCGTGCGCGTCGTCATCGCCGCCCAGCAGAAGCACGGCGACGAGGTCACCGGCAAGCTCTACACCGCGCTCGGCACCCGCATCCACAACCAGGACCTCGGCGCGACCCGCGAGGTCATCGCCGCCGCGCTGGACGAGGTCGGCCTGCCCGCCGAGCTGATCCGCTTCGCCGACTCCGACGAGTACGACGAGGTGCTGCGCGAATCCCACAACAACGGCATCGAGCGCGTCGGCCAGGAGGTCGGCACCCCGGTGATCTCCGTGCCCGGAGCCGACGGCAAGGACGTCGCCTTCTTCGGTCCGGTCGTCACCCCGGCCCCGCGCGGCGAGGCGGCCGCCCGGCTGTGGGACGGCACCCTGCTCGTCGCCTCCACCCCGGGCTTCTACGAGATCAAGCGCACCCGCACCGAGGGCCCGCGCTTCGACTGACGCACCCCCGGCGCGCCACGCGGCAGACCCCCGTGAGTCACGTCCTCACGGGGGTCTGCCGTTGGAAACGCCCGGTCGCGAAGGTTGAGAAGACGATCACGAGGCGGGCGGCCCGGGAGCCGCGATCAGCCCTTGACGGGGATCAGCAGCGGGGTGTTGGCCTTGGCGTCGGTGTAGCGCTTGGCGACGTCCTGCCAGTTGACGACGTTCCACATCGCCTCGATGAAGTCCACCTTCTGGTTCTTGTACTGCAGGTAGAAGGCGTGCTCCCAGGCGTCGAAGACCAGGATGGGCACGGAGCCCTGGCCGACGTTGCCCTGGTGGTCGTAGATCTGCTCGACGATCAGGCGGCCGCTGACGGGCTCGTAGGCGAGGACGCCCCAGCCGGAGCCCTGCGTCGCGGAGGACGCGAAGGTCAGCTGCTTCTTGAACCGGGCGAAGGAGCCGAAGGACTCGGTGATGGCGTCCGCCAGCTCGCCCAGGCCGTCGGCCGCGGTCGGCTCGCCGCCGCCCTCGCCGGTCTTCGGGCTGGCCATGTTGTGCCAGTAGATGCTGTGGAGGATGTGGCCGGAGAGGTGGAACGCGAGGTTCTTCTCCAGGCCGTTCAGCGCGCCCCAGTTCTCCTTGTCGCGCGCCTCCTCCAGCTGCTCCAGCGTGTCGTTGGCTCCCTTGACGTACGCCGCGTGGTGCTTGTCGTGGTGCAGCTCGATGATCTGCGGGTTGATCACCGGCTCGAGAGCCGAGTACTCGTACGGAAGCTCGGGAAGCGTGTAGATGGCCATGCGTGTGATCCGGTCCCCTCAGCGTGCCAACTGCTATTGCAATCAATGCGCAACTGCACGCTAGCAGTATCTATTCCAGCTCTCACGTAAGGGTCGCCTCTGTGAAAGCGCAGGCGGGCCCCGTGCGCCTGCACGGGGCCCGCCTGCGAACGGGGGAACGGGGCGTCAGCCGCGGGACGTCCGCCGACGCTGCATCAGGAAGCCGGTGGCGGCGAGGAACACGGCGAGTCCGCCGGTGAAGGCGACCTGCACCCGTGTGTCGGGGTTCCAGGCCATCAGCACCAGCACCCCCGCGACGCCCGCGATCGCCGCCCACGTCAGATACGGGAAGCACCACATGCGCACGGCGAGTCGCGCCGGGTCCTCGCGCTCCGTCCGGCGGCGCAGCACCAGCTGCGAGACGGCGGTGAAGCCCCAGACGACGAGGATCACCCCGCCGACCATGTTCAGCAGCCAGGCGAACAGGGTGTCCGGGTACCAGTACGACAGCAGCACCGTCGTGAAGCCGAAGCCGCAGGAGGCGAGCACCGCGCGCCGCGGCACCCCTCCGCTGACGTTGCCGAGGGCGCGGGGCCCCTGGCCGCGGGAGACGAGGGAGTAGGCCATCCGGGAGGAGCCGTAGATGTTCGCGTTCATCGCGGACAGCAGCGCGACGAGGACGACCGCGTTCATGACCTCGCCGGCGGCGGGGATGCCCAGGTGGTCGAGGGTGGCGGCGTACGGGCCCTGCTCGGTCACCTTCGGGTCGTCCCACGGCAGCAGCGTGACCACGACCAGCATCGAGCCGACGTAGACGACCGCGATCCGCCACATGGTGGTCCGCACCGCCTTCGCCACGCCGCGCACCGGGTCGTCGGACTCGGCGGCCGCGATGGTGACCGTCTCCAGGCCGCCGTAGGCGACGACCGAGGCCAGCACGCCGACGAGCAGGCCGTCGACGCCGCCCGGCAGGAACCCGCCCTCGGGCAGCAGGTTGGCGGTGCCGGGGGAGGAGGTGCCCGGCAGCAGGCCGAGGACCGCGAGCACGCCCAGGCCCAGGAACAGGGCGATCGCGCCGATCTTCAGGGCGGCGAACCAGAACTCGAACTCGCCGAAGCCGGCGACGGCGGCCAGGTTGGCCCCGCAGAAGAGGGCCATGAAGGCCAGCACCCACGCCCATGACGGGGTACCCGGGAACCAGCCGGTCATGATGTGCGCCGCGCCGATCGCCTCGATGGCCACGCCCACGCACAGCAGCGTCCAGAACATCCAGCCGGCCGTGAACCCGGCCCAGGGACCGATCGCCCGCTCCGCGTGCACCGAGAAGGAGCCGGAGGCGGGGTTCGCCGCGGACATCTCGCCGAGCATCCGCATCACGAGCATCACGAGGAGCCCGGACAGGGCGTACGCGACCACGATCGCCGGGCCGGCCGCCGCGACGCCGGCCCCGGAGCCGACGAACAGGCCGGCGCCGATGACGCCGCCGAGCGCGATCATCGACAGGTGGCGCTGCCGGAGGCCGTTGCCGAGGGGGGCGTCCGCCGGCGGCTGCTGCCCGGCGGTGGGCGGTGCGGGGGGTGGGGTGGTGCGCTGACTCATGCCGGCCAGTCTGCCGAGCGTCCGATAGTCGGACGTTTTTCGTCCGCTATTCGGACGTGCGGCTCACGGGTTGTGATCATCCGGTCGCACGCCCCTTTCCGCACCGCCGACGGCAGCGGGCCCGGGACATGAAGTCCCGGGCCCGCGAGGTCCCGTGCCCGGCTCACCGCCGCGGGCGCGCTCCCGCCCTCAGCCGGCCGCGTCCCCGGCGCGCCGCGCGCGCAGCTCCCGCACCCAGGCCACGACCAGCACCGCGGCGGCCGCGCCGGAGGACCACAGCAGCTGCGACCGCGCCCCCTCGTCGAACAGCATCAGCACCAGCACGGCAGCCATCCCCAGCAGCGCCGCCCACGTCAGGTAGGGGAAGCACCACATCCGCAGCGTCAGCCGCTCCGGCATGTCCCGCTCCAGCTGCCGGCGCAGCCGCAGCTGCGACACCGCGATCAGCGCCCACACGAACAGCAGCACCGCGCCGACCGCGTTCAGCATGTACAGGAACACCGTGTCCGGCCACAGCAGGTTCAGCACCACCGAGGCGAACCCGAAGGACACCGAGGCGAAGACGGCCCGGCGCGGCACCCCGCCCGGCGACACCTTCAGCAGCGCCGTCGGCGCCTCGCCGCGCTCGGCCAGCGAGAACACCATGCGGGAGGACCCGTACAGGTTGGCGTTCAGCGCCGACAGCAGCGCCACGAAGACCACGATGTTCATGATCTGGCCCGCGGCGGGGATCCCGATGGAGTCCAGCACCGCCACGTACGGGCTCTGGCCCGGCGTCAGCGAGTCCCACGGCAGCAGCGTCACCACGACCAGCATCGAGCCGACGTAGAAGAAGAGGATGCGCCACACCGCGCTGCGCACCGCGCGGGCCACCGAGCGGGCCGGGTCGTCGGACTCGGCGGCCGCGATGGTGACGACCTCCAGGCCGCCGAACGCGAAGATGACGGCCAGCATGCCGGCGACCACGCCCCCGGCCCCCTGCGGGAAGAACCCGCCCTGGCCCGTCAGGTTGGCCAGGCCCACCGGGTCCGTGTCCGGCAGCAGCCCGAAGATCGCGAGCGTGCCCAGGACCAGGAAGAGGACGATCGCCCCGACCTTCAGGGCCGCGAACCAGAACTCGAACTCGCCGAAGTTCTTCACCGCGGCGAGGTTGGCCACGGTGAAGACCACCATGAAGACGAGCACCCACACCCACTGGTCCACCGCCGGCACCCAGCCGTTGGCGATCTTCGCGGCGCCTGTCGCCTCCACGGCCAGCACCACCACCAGCAGGAACCAGTACAGCCAGCCGGCCGAGAAGCCCGCCCAGCGGCCCAGCGCCCGCTCCGCGTACACGGAGAAGGAACCGGAGGCGGGCAGCGCCGCGGACATCTCGCCGAGCGCGCGCATCACCAGCATGGCCAGCGCGCCCGCGAGCAGGTACGAGCAGATGATCGCCGGTCCGGCGACGGCGATGCCGGCGCCGGATCCGACGAACAGGCCCGCCCCGATCACCCCGCCGAGGCCCAGCATGGTCAGGTGGCGCTGCTTGAGGCTGTGGCTCAGGGGTTCCGCGGGCAGCTCGCCCGCGCGTGGAGGAGTGTCGGGCAGACGGTCGCGCATGAGGGGAGGCTCGTACTCTCGGCTCGGCAGCGGCGGTTGGGCCCCGCACGGGTGATTGGCGGGACCCTACAGTCTCGCCGTTCGGCGCCCATCCGCGCAAAACGGATGTGTGGAGTGAACTGACCCGTGATGAGCATCACGGTCCCCCGGGTGTGAACCGGGGACTTTGTGCGATCCCGACCAAACGGGGGAGTGGGGCTTTGTCCCGGGCAGCGGTGGGGTCCCGCGGGGGCGCGCATTAGCGTCGGTGATCGTCCCGTCACCCTCATCCCCGCGGAGCCTCCCGATGAGCACTGCATCCGTTTCCGTCCGCCCCGGCACCGTCCTCGCCGACCTGCTGCCCGCGAGCCGCGTCCGCGACATCGCGCTCGTCGCCGGCGGGGCCGCCCTGACCGGGCTGGCCGCGCAGATCGCGGTGCCCGTCCCCGGCTCCCCGGTCCCGGTCACCGGCCAGACGTTCGCCGCGCTGCTCGTCGGCACCGCCCTCGGCGCCCGCCTCGGCTTCCTCTCCCTCGCGGCGTACGCGCTCGCCGGCGCCGCCGGAGTGCCGTGGTTCGCGAACGGCACCTCCGGTGCGTTCGGAGCCTCCTTCGGCTACGTCCTCGGCATGCTGCTCGCCGCCACGGTCGTCGGCGCCCTGGCCCGCCGCGGCGCCGACCGCTCCGTGCTGCGCACGGCCGGTGCGATGGCGCTCGGCTCGGCCCTGATCTACGCGGTGGGCGTGCCGTACCTGGCGCTGTCGACCGGCATGTCCCTCGGCGCGGCGGTCGCGGCGGGCCTGACCCCGTTCCTGGTCGGCGACGCCCTGAAGGCGGCGCTGGCGATGGGCCTGCTGCCCGCCGCCTGGAAGCTGGCCGGCCGCTCCTGAAGCCGGAGCCGCCGGCAGCGGCCCGGAAACGGGGCAGCCCCGGACCTGCGCGGTGCGCGGTCCGGGGCTGCTGCCGTCTGCGGCCCCAGCGGGCCGGGCGTCAGCCCTGGACGGCGGCCTTGCGGCGGCGGACGTCGCGCACCACGCCGATCGCGATGACGACCGCGGCGACGAGCACCGACAGCGACACGACCTCGCGGTTGCCGTCGTCGTAGAACATGTAGCCCAGGACGAAGACGATCATCGCGGCGGTGGCGTACGTCAGATACGGGAAGAGCCACATCTTCACCGTCAGCTTCTCCGGGGCCTCGGCCACCAGGATCTTGCGCATGCGCAGCTGGGTCAGGCAGATGACCAGCCACACGAACAGCGCGATCGCGCCGGAGGAGTTCAGCAGGAAGCTGAAGACGGTGTCCGGGTTCGTGTAGTTGAACACGACGGCGACGAAGCCGAAGACGGTGGAGCCCAGGATGGCGGCGGTGGGCACGCCCTTCTTGTTGACCTTGGCGAAGGACTTCGGGGCCTCGCCGCGCTCGCCGAGGGAGAACGCCATGCGGGAGGCGGTGTACAGACCCGAGTTCAGGCAGGACAGCACGGCCGTCAGCACGATGAAGTTCATGATCTGGCCCGCGGCCGGGATGCCGATGGAGTCCAGGGCGGCGACGTAGGAGCCCTTCTCCACGATCGACTTGTCGTTCCACGGCAGCAGCGTCAGGACGACGAAGATCGAGCCGAGGTAGAAGACGGCGATGCGCCAGATGACCGAGTTGGTGGCCTTGGTGACGGCGCGGCGCGGGTCCTCGGACTCGCCGGCGGCCAGCGTGACGATCTCGCTGCCCATGAAGGAGAAGACGACCATCAGCACACCGGTCAGGATCGAGCCCCAGCCGTTCGGCATGAAGCCGCCGGTGTCCGTGAGGTGGGCGAAGCCCGCACCCGGGTTGTCCGAGCCCGGCAGCACGCCGAAGACGGCCAGCATGCCGATGACGACGAACGCGCCGATCGCGACGACCTTGATGCCGGCGAACCAGAACTCGAACTCGCCGTACGAGGCGACGGAGCCGAGGTTGGTGGCGGTCAGGACGGCCATCACGATCAGGGCCCAGGCCCACTGCGGGACGGCGGGGATCCAGCTCTCGAGGATGACGGCGCCGGCGGTCGCCTCGACGGCGAGGACGACGACCCAGAAGAACCAGTAGAGCCAGCCGATGGAGAAGCCGGCCCAGCGGCCCAGCGCCCGGTCGGCGTAGGCGGAGAAGGAGCCGGAGTTCGGGCTGGCCGCGGCCATCTCGCCGAGCATCCGCATCACGAAGACGACCATCGCGCCGACGAGCGCGTAGGAGATCAGGATGGCGGGACCGGCCTTGGCTATGCCGCCGGCGGAGCCGACGAAGAGTCCTGCGCCGATGACGCCGCCGATGGCGATCATGGAAAGGTGGCGGTTCTTGAGACCGGCCTTGAGACCGTCGTTGGGCGTGGCGTCGCCGGGGTTACCGGAGGGGTCGCCTGCCTTCCGAAGGGTCGTCGTGGTGCTCATGGACGATTCCTTAGGTTCTCGGGTTGCGAGTTCTGGCATTCAAGCCCGAGATGCCTCCGGCCGGAAGAGCCGCGTCCGGATCGTTGCCATGGGACCAAGGTCCGGGACCTTGGTCCCACCCTGTCTCATCTGCGTTCTTTGGGTTTACTTGAGCTTTAGAAGTGACTTACGCGACACCCGGTACGGGCCTCGCGGGCCGCTCGTGACACACTCGTCCCATGCGCGTGTACCTCGGATCCGACCATGCCGGCTTTGAGCTGAAGAACCACCTGGTGGACTGGCTCAAGAACAACGGCCACGAGCCCGTCGACTGCGGGCCCCACATCTACGACGCCGTGGACGACTACCCGCCGTTCTGCCTGCGCGCCGCGGAGAGGACCGCCGCCGACGAGGGCAGCCTCGGCATCGTGATCGGCGGCTCCGGCAACGGCGAGCAGATCGCCGCCAACAAGGTCAAGGGCGTCCGTGCCGTCCTCGCCTGGAGCGTGGAGACCGCGAAGCTGGGCCGCGAGCACAACAACGCCAACGTCATCTCCGTCGGCGGCCGCATGCACACCCAGGACGAGGCCACCTCCTTCATCGAGGCCTTCCTGGCGACCCCGTACTCCGGCGAAGAGCGCCACACCCGCCGCATCGACATGCTCTCCGCCTACGAGCAGACCGGCGAGCTCCCGCCCATCCCGGCCCACCACCCGCAGGACCAGTAGCAGCCGCCGTGCCGCCGGATCCGCGGGGTCCGGCGGCACTGCCGTTCCCGCGGCGGGCGCGGCGCCGGCCGACCCGAGGAGAGCAGCAGTGCCCGAGGGGCATACGATCCACCGCCTCGCCCAGGACCACACCGAGCGGTTCGCAGGCCGGCCCGTCCGGGTGAGCAGCCCGCAGGGCCGGTTCGCCGAGAGCGCCGCCCTGCTCGACGGCCGCCGGCTGGAGAGCGCCGAGGCGCACGGCAAGCACCTCTTCCTGGAGCTCGGCGACGCCTGGATCCACATCCACCTCGGCCTCTTCGGCAAGCTCGGCTTCGGACCCGCCCCCGCACCCCCCGCCGCCGACACCGTCCGGCTCCGACTGGCGAACGACGAGCACTTCGCCGACCTGCGCGGCCCGACGGCATGCGCCCTCGTCGGCGACGCCGAGAAGCAGGCGGTGCACGACCGGCTCGGCCCCGACCCGCTGCGCCCCGACGACGACCCCGACCGCGCCTGGCAGCGGATATCGCGCTCCCGCACCACCATCGCGGCGCTCCTGATGGACCAGAAGGTCGTCGCCGGCGTCGGCAACGTCTACCGCGCCGAGGTGCTCTTCCGGCACGGAGTGGACCCGTACCGGCTCGGCAGGGACGTCCGCCGAGCCGAATGGGACGCCATGTGGGCCGACCTCGCCGTGCTCATGCGCGAGGGCGTGCGAAACAACCGGATCGACACCGTCCGCGAGGAGCACACGCCCGAGGCGATGGGCCGTCCGCCGCGCGTCGACGACCACGGCGGCGAGGTGTACGTCTACCGGCGGGCGCACATGCCCTGCCACGTCTGCGGGAGCGCCATCCGCACCGCGGGCCTCGCCGCGCGCAACCTCTTCTGGTGCCCGGGCTGCCAGACCCGCTGAAAGCGGCAGCCCCAGCCGGGGTGCGGCCGGGACCGGTCAGAAGCCGTGCGGCAGCCAGGGCGCCACGTCCGAGGCGAACGCCCGCGAGGCCGCCGCGAGCGTCCCCGGCCGCCGCTCCCGCACCCGCCCCGCCTCCGCCAGCGCGGTCAGCGCGACCCCGCCGAGGTACGCCGCCGCCAGCTCCCGCACCGACAGCTCCAGGTCCGCCGGGTCCTCCGTCCGCTCGCAGCGGACCGGCCCCCGCCCGTCCGCGGCCAGCCGCCACCGGCCCGCGTTCCACGGGCAGAACGCGTCCGCCACCTCCAGCACCACGTCCAGCGGAGCCGCGTAGGCACGCGCCGCGAGCGCCCGCGGCAGGTCCACCAGCCGCACGTACAGGGAGTCCCGCAGGGTCGGCAGCGCCCGCCGCGGGTCGCTGACCAGGTGCAGCAGCGGATCGTCGACCGGCCGCCTGCGGGCCCGCACCATCGATGTCAGGTCGATCCCGAACAGATAGCGCCAGAGCGCGGCCCCCGCCGCCGGGTCCAGCGCGTCCAGATCCCGCACCTCGACCTCGCCGCACGGCCCGGCCGCGTTCCACTCCGGCTTGACCCGGTACCGGGCGTACCCCGCGACCGAGCCGTCCGCCCGCTCCGCCACCACACACGACAGAGGGGACGCCCCGTCCCGGCTGCCCGGCGGGTCCAGCAGCGCCTGCCGCTCCCAGCCCGGCTGCCGCGCGAGCATGCCGGGACGCCGCGCGACGAGCTGCGCGTACACCCGCTCGCAGTCGCCGAGCGCCTTCTCCGGATCGGCCAGGCGCAGCCGCACCCCGTCCGCCCCCGGCGGAACCGACAGCGCCACCCGTGAGGTGTCGACGGCCACCCCCAGCTCGTACGCGGCGGCGGCGTAGCCGAAACGCCCGTAGATCGCCGGCTCCGAGGCCGTCAGCACCGCCACCGGCTCACCGCCCGCGCGGACGTCGTCGAGCTGCCGGCGCATCAGCGAGGTCAGGACGCCGCGGCGGCGGTGCGTCGGCGCGACGCCCACCATCGTCACGCCCGCCGCCGGCACCAGCCCCCCGCCCGGCACCGACAGCCGGAACGTGAACGCGCCCGCCGAGCCCACGCACACCTGCCCGTCCCAGACGCCGAGCGACCGCTCGGCCTCCGTCAGGGCCCGGTACAGCTCCCGCTCCTGGCGGGACTCCGCCACCCCGCCGAAGGCCAGCTCAAGGTGGTCGTACCAGACATCCCACTCATCCGACCGCAAGATGCGCATCTCAAGAGTCATGTGCTCATCCTTACCAGTGGCATCCATCACGGTCTAAGGCTTTTCCGCCGACCCGCGCACCCGCCCGCGCCGCCGCCGCAGTCCGCCCCGACTCCCGCAGGAGCAGCGGCCGTCGGCGCCGTCCGGGCCCGCCCGGCGCCGCAGCCGAGCGGAGCGGACCGGTCCGGGGGTACCCCTGCGCGCACACAGCCGGGATGGATAGGGTCCCGAGGGACATGGCCGGAGCAGGTGTGGAGACGCTCAGGGCCCGGACGCGCAGGGCGTGGCACCGGGCCCGCACAGCGCTGCGCAAATCCGCCGTCGACTACTTCCGCGGCGACGCCTCCGACTGGCTCGCCTTCGCCGGGCTGTTCGCCACCGTCCCCGCCATCGCCTGCGGCACCCTCGTGCTCCCCGTGTGGTTCTCGCCCGCCGCCCTCGTCCTGCCCATCGTCGCGGGCGGTCTGCTGCTGCGCCCCGCGAGCCTCCTCGCCCTGTACGCCGCCTCCGCCGCCGCCCTCATCGTCGAATCCCTCGTCCTCGGCCCCTACACCCTCGGCCCCGCCCGGGTCACCCCCGGCACGGTCCTCGTCGTGGCCGCCTGCGGCTTCTTCGGCCTCGTCATCGCCCAGTTCCGGAGCCGCGTCGGCGTCCCCTGGAGACGCGGCGGCACCATGCTCTTCGACCTCCGCGAACGCATCCGCGTCCAGAGCAAGCTCCCCGCCCTGCCCCGCGGCTGGCACCAGGAGATGGCCCTCCGCCCGGCCGGCGGCCAGTCCTTCTCCGGCGACTTCGTCGTCGCCGCCCGCACCAACGGCGGCCGCACCCTCGAAGTCGTCCTCACCGACGTCTCCGGCAAGGGCATGGAAGCCGGCTCCCGCGCCCTGCTGCTCTCCGGCGCCTTCGGCGGCCTCCTCGGCGCCCTCCCCCCGCACGGCTTCCTGCCCGCCGCCAACGGCTACCTGCTGCGCCAGGACTGGGACGAGGGCTTCGCCACCTCCGTCCACCTCGTCCTCGACCTCGAAACCGGCGACTACGAACTCCTGTCCGCCGGCCACCTGCCCGCCCTCCAGCTCTGCGCCGGAACCGGCCGCTGGCAGGAGAAGACCGGAGAAGGGCCGCTCCTCGGCGTCTACGACGGCGCCGAGTTCGCACCCGCCCGCGGGCGGCTGCGCCCCGGCGACGTCCTGATGCTCTTCACCGACGGGCTCGTCGAGACCGCCGACCGCGACATCGGCGAAGGCATCGACCGCCTCACCGGCGAAGCCGACCGGTACGTCGCCGCCGGCTGGCAGGGCGCCGCCTGGCACCTCATCGAGAAGGTCGCCAAGGACGTCAACGACGACCGCGCCCTCCTCCTCATCCGCCGCTCGCCCTGACCCCCGTACGGCGGCGGGGACTTCCCGCGGCAGCGCGGCCGCCGTGACGAACCCCGCCCCTCCGGTCCGCGACCCCGCAGGCCCGCCTCGGCCCGCGGAACGCAGGCCCGCCTTGGCCCGCGCCACGCCGGCCCGCCTCGGCCCGCGGAACGCAGGCCCGCCACGGCCCGCCACGGCCCGCCTCGGCCCGCCGGACGCTGGCCCGTCTTGGCCCGCGCCACGCTGGCCCGTCTTGGCCCGCGGAACGCCGGCCCGCCTTGGCCCACACCACGCCGGCCCGCCTCGGCCCGCCGGACGCTGGCCCGCCTCGGCCCGCGGAACGCCGGCCCGCCTTGGCCTGCGCCACGCTGGCCCGCCATGGCCTGCGGAAACGCAGGCCCGCTCGCCCAGCCCGCCCCGGCGGCACCCGGGCCACGGGCGTCGACGAGAACGCGCGGCTCGCCGGCGGCGGCGCCCCGCGGCCCGCATGCGCCCGCGCCGCCGGAGGCATCCCGCCCGCCGACCGGGCCGCCTCAACCGCCCGCGCAGGCGGCGCCGTTGTGCCCGAGCGGCGCCACGCCTCCCCCCGCACGCCTGCCGGGGCCGATCGGCGCGGACCGGCCACCGGGCGCCGATTGGCCCGCCCGCCGCCCGCCCCCGGGCCCTACGGTGCCGCCCATGGACCACACC
>NZ_RPSE01000130.1:0-14805 GCF_003949955.1 Streptomyces sp. WAC05292 | reverse complement strand
AACTGCACTTCACGCCGACCAGCGCGTCCTGGCTGAACCTGGTCGAGCGGTGGTTCGCCGAGCTCACGCAGAAGAAGCTCAAGCGCGGAGTCCACCGCTCCGTCCAAGCCCTCGAACGCGACATCCGGGCCTGGCTCGCCGACTGGAACGAGCACCCCAGACCCTTCGCCTGGACGAAGACAGCCGACGAGATCCTCGACAAAGTCGCCGCCTACTGCCGACGAATCTCTGACTCAGGTCACTAGCGGTGCGCGGGCTGTTCGGCGGCGGCCGCCCGGGGTTCGGATCCCCGGGCGGCCGCCGCCTCGTGCGGACGGCTCGCGCGCCGCGGGTCGGCGGCGAGCGCGACGAGCACGCCGATGCCGAGGGCTGCGGTGGCGGCGAACCCGACGCCGGCCACGGAGCGCGCCTGCGTCAGCAGCAGCAGGACGAGCGTCGAGACGACGACGGCGGCGGACCCGTACACGAGCTGGGCGGCGGTCGGGCGCGGCGGCATGGGTATCCGTCCTCGGGGGCGGGAGGGGAGGCGGCTGGGCTGGGTCGCGCGCAGGCGACTCTACGCCGAGGGATGCCCGTACGGAACGGGCCGTAAGCGTGACCTGACCCACGGTCGCCGGTGCGCGGGGGGCGCACGGGCTCACGCCCCCGTCTCACATGCCGGTCGGGACGCGCCGTTCGTCCCGTAAGGCCGGAGAACGTCCGGATAGCGGAACTCGCCCACCGCATAGTGCAGTTGTAAGGAAGAAGTCAAGGTCTGTCTTTTCTTTAGACTCTCCGGTCAAATGTCGTCACTTGAGACGCGCGCCGCGCGGAACCCCCCGCTCCTTCGGAGACGTTCCGACCTGTGTCGCGGCCGCGGGAGGGGAACGACATCAAGTGACCAGCAACTCCAGCCGTCGGCGTGCCCTGCGCGCGGCGGCCATCGGCGTGACCATGGCCGCCACCGCGGCCACCGGCGCCGCCTTCACCACCGTCCAGGCCCACGAGGCCCCGTCGGCCGCGCCCGCCGTGGACCGCCAGGACCCGACCGCTCCCGCCAAGGAGAAGGTCAAGCACGACCTCGAAGGCCCGTACAGCAAGCAGCAGACGCAGGCGCGCGAGGCTGCCCTTGACCAGGTGCTGGCGGGCAAGAAGGGCGTGGAGCAGCGGGGCGCCTCCAAGGTCGTCAAGCTCGACGACAAGAAGTACGTCGAGCTCGGCCGCGAGAAGACCGACAAGATCTTCACGATCCTCGTCGAGTTCGGCGACCAGGTCGACAACGAGACCACCTTCGACCCGGACGGCCCGGACGGCCCGAAGCCGCCCGTCGCGAAGTACGGCGGCACGCCCGGCCCGCTGCACAACACCATCGCCCAGCCGAACCGCGCCGACAACAACAGCACCGCCTGGCGCAAGGACTTCAGCCGCGAGTACTTCCAGGAGCTGTACTTCGGTACGGGCCAGGGCAAGCACTCCCTGAAGACCTACTACGAGCGGGCCTCCTCGGGCCGCTACTCGGTCGAGGGCGAGGTCTCCGACTGGGTCAAGGTCCCGTACAACGAGGCCCGCTACGGCTCGAACTACTGCGGCCAGAGCAACTGCTCCAACGTGTGGGACACCGTCCGCGACGGCGTCACCGCCTGGACCGAGGCGCAGAAGAAGGCCGGCAAGACCGACGAGCAGATCAAGGCGCAGCTGTCCCAGTACGACCAGTGGGACCGCTACGACTTCGACGGCGACGGCAACTTCAACGAGTCCGACGGCTACATCGACCACTTCCAGATCGTCCACGCGGGCGAGGACGAGTCGGCCGGCGGCGGCAAGGAAGGCGCCAACGCCCTCTGGGCTCACCGCTGGTACGCCTACGGCACCAACGCGGGCAAGACCGGCCCGGAGAACAACAAGGCCGGCGGCACGCAGATCGGCAACACCGGCATCTGGGTCGGCGACTACACGATGCAGCCGGAGAACGGCGGCCTCGGCGTCTTCGCCCACGAGTACGGCCACGACCTCGGCCTGCCGGACCTGTACGACACCTCCGGCGGCGGCGAGAACGGCGTCGGCTTCTGGTCGCTGATGTCCGCCGGCTCCTGGCTCGGCGAGGGCAAGGACTCCATAGGCGACATGCCGGGCGACATGACCGCCTGGGACAAGCTCCAGCTGGGCTGGCTGAACTACGACACGGCCAAGGCCGCGACGAAGTCCACCCACAAGCTCGGTGTGTCGGCGTACAACACCAAGGACAAGCAGGCGCTCGTCGTCGAGCTGCCGAAGAAGCAGGTCAAGACCGACATCACCGCCCCTGCCGAGGGTTCCTCGCAGTGGTGGAGCGGCATGGGTGACGACCTCAAGAACACCCTGACCCGCTCGGTCGACCTGACCGGCAAGAAGTCCGCCGCCCTGTCCCTCAAGGGCTGGTGGGACATCGAGAAGGACTACGACTACCTCTACACCGAGGTGTCCACCGACGGCGGCGCCACCTGGACCGCCCTCGCGGGTACGGCGGGCGGCAAGGCCCTCCCCGTCGACGCCGCGGGCGCCCCGGCCCTGACCGACGTCTCCGGCGGCTGGCAGGACCTGAACTTCCCGCTCGACGCCTACGCGGGCAAGAAGTTCGACCTCCGCTTCCGCTACCAGACGGACGGCGGCGCGGGCGGCAAGGGCTTCACCGCCGACGCCGTCACCCTGACCGCGGACGGCTCCGCGCTGTTCACCGACGGCGCCGAGAACGGCGACAACGGCTGGACCGGCAAGGGCTTCTCCCGGATCGGCGCGGGCTTCACCAAGGACTACGCGCAGTACTACATCGCGGAGAACCGCCGCTACGTCTCGTACGACTCCACCCTCAAGGTGGGCCCGTACAACTTCGGCTGGGCGAGCACCCGCCCGAACTGGGTCGAGCACTACCCCTACCAGGACGGCCTGCTGATCTGGCTCTGGGACACCTCCCAGAAGGACAACAACACCAGCCAGCACCCCGGCCAGGGCCTGATCCTGCCGATCGACGCCAACGCCAAGCCGATGAAGTGGTCGGACGGCACGCTGCTGCGCAACAAGATCCAGCCGTACGACGCGACCTTCAGCGCGTACTCCACGGACGCGTTCACGCTGCACAAGAACGGCGAGTCGCTCTTCCTGAAGCCGAAGCCCGCGAACATGGTCTTCGACGACCACAAGGGCAAGTACTACTACGACGAGAACCCGACCGGCTCGGTGAAGGTGTCCGACACCAACACCAAGATCAAGATCAAGAAGGAGACCTACGACGGTCTCCAGATGACGGTCGAGGTCGGCCCCGCCAAGTAGTGATCCGGTAAAACAGCAGGTCACGCCATGATCGGCCGTCGCCCACTAGCGGGCGGCGGCCGATCGCGGTTTGATGCGGAAACGACCACCGCTTTCGACGCCCAGCTGACGGGGGAGACGCAGCGCATGCCCGCAGGAGGTTTCACCAGGCTCCCCAACGGGAGCGTCGTCGTGGCGCTGACCCTGCCGCGACCCGCCGGGGCCGGGGAGGCCGGGCCCGTCCGGGTCCTGGTCCACGCCGCGAACCGGGCCCGCGCCCTGACCAGGCTGCGCAACCTCGGCCTGCGCGCCGTATACCTGCGCGGCAACACGGAGCCGCCGACGCCGGACGAGGTCACCGCGGTCCTGCACCACCCGGACGGGCTCCTGTGGCGGGCCCTCCCCGACCGCGGCGACCTGTGGCGCCCGATACGCGCCCTGCTGCGCGGCGCCTGAGAAGCGGTACGGGCGCCTCAGCCGCCCTTGACGACGGGCGTGCCGCTGAGCTCCACCCCGGCCTCGCGGAGCTCCTGCAGCGCCCTGTCCGTGGTGTGCGGGGCCACGCCCGCCGTGAGGTCGAGCAGGACGCGGGTGCGCAGGCCGGCGCGGGCGGCGTCCAGCGCGGTGGCGCGGACGCAGTGGTCGGTGGCGATGCCGACGACGTCGACCTCGCCGACCTCGCGCTCGCGCAGCCAGTCGGCGAGCGGGGTGCCGTTCTCGTCGGCGCCCTCGAAGCCGCTGTAGGCGGCCTCGTAGGCGCCCTTGCTGAACACGGCGGAGACGGCCCCGGAGGCGACCGCGGGCGCGAAGTTCGGGTGGAACCCGACCCCCTCGGTCCCGGCGACGCAGTGCACGGGCCAGGAGTTCTCGTAGTCCGGCTCGGCGGGCGGCGCCGCGAAGTGCGCGCCCGGGTCGACGTGGTGGTCGCGGGTGGCGACGACGTGCCGGTAGACGGCCGTGGACTGGCCGATCAGCTCGGTGATGGCGGCGGCCACCCCGGCCCCGCCGGCGACCGCGAGGCTGCCGCCTTCGCAGAAGTCGTTCTGTACGTCGACGACGATCAGTGCGCGGTGCATGTCGCATGCCCTTCGGCTTGGTGTGGTGTGCTGCGGCGAGCCCCTGCACGGGGGCTCTTCCCCCGCGCCGCGCCACAAATGCAGGGGGCGGCAATCCAGCCCCGCCGCCGGCTGAGGCGCGGGGGTCCGGGGGCAAGGCCCCCGGTTCGGGAAGGGGCGGGGCGGGGAGAAGGCTCCGCGCAGCGGCCCCCGACCCGGCCCGGCGGCCGGGACCCCGGCCCGGCGGCCGAGACCCCGGCCCGGCGGCCGGGACCCGGGCCCGGGTCAGACGTACTCGGTCGGGATGACCGCCTCGCCCCGCGAGAGCTGCGTCGCGGACAGCGGCAGGCCGCCCCGAGCCCGCACATGCCGCTCCCGCGCCGCGTCGAGCGGCTCCCGCGCGACGACCTCCCCGCCCTTCACGAGCGGCACGAGCAGCTGCTGCCCGGCCAGCCCGGCCGGCACGGCCCCGGTCCCGACGACCTCCGCCTCGGCGACCCCGTCGGCATCCAGCCGCCGCGCCGCCCACTTCCGCCCCCCGATGGAGGTCTTCCCGCTCGCGGACTTCTTCGCGACGGGCGCGAGCGGCGCCTTCGGATCGGCGGACTCGGCGCGCGCGACGAGCTTGTAGACCATGGAGCAGGTGGGGTGCCCGCTGCCGGTGACGAGCTGCGTCCCCACCCCGTACGCGTCGACGGGCGCCGCGGCGAGCGAGGCGATGGCGTACTCGTCGAGGTCGGAGGTGACGACGATCCGGGTCTGCTCGGCGCCGAGCTCGTCGAGCTGCTGCCGCACGCGGTGGGCGACGAGGAGCAGGTCGCCGGAGTCGATGCGGACGGCGCCGAGCCCGGTGCCGGCGACCTCGACGGCGGTGCGGACGGCTTCGGCGACGTCGTACGTGTCCACCAGCAGGGTGGTTCCGCTGCCGAGGGAGGCGACCTGCGCGGTGAAGGCGTCGCGCTCGGTGTCGTGGAGCAGGGTGAAGGCGTGGGCGGAGGTGCCGACGGTGGGGATCCCGTAGCGGAATCCGGCGGCGAGGTCGGAGGTGGAGGCGAAGCCGCCGACGTACGCGGCGCGCGAGGCGGCGACGGCGGCGAGCTCGTGGGTGCGCCGGGCGCCCATCTCGATGAGGGGGCGGTCTCCGGCGGCGGAGGCCATCCGGGAGGCGGCGGCGGCGATCGCCGAGTCGTGGTTGAGGATCGACAGGATGACGGTCTCCAGCAGCACGCATTCGGCGAAGCTGCCCTCGACGCGCATGATCGGCGAGCCGGGGAAGTAGACCTCGCCCTCGGGGTAGCCCCAGATGTCGCCGGAGAAGCGGTAGGAGGAGAGCCAGTCGAGGGTGCGCATGTCGACGACGGCGCGTTCGCGCAGGAAGTCGAGGACGGCGCTGTCGAAGCGGAAGTTCTCGACCGCGTCGAGGACGCGGCCGGTGCCGGCGACGACGCCGTAGCGGCGTCCTTCGGGCAGGCGCCGGGTGAAGACCTCGAAGACCGAGCGGCGGTCGGCGGTGCCGTTCGCCAGGGCGGCCTGCAGCATCGTGAGCTCGTAATGGTCCGTGAAGAGCGCTGTCGACGGCACGTCCACCGGCAGGCCCAGGTCCGCAGGGTTCATGGCAGGGATGCTAGCGCACATTTCGTCAGAGTGACGAAATGTGGGGGCCTGTTTGTGCGACGGGCCCGTCACAGTGGCAGCATGGGTCGGGTGAGTGTTGCTCCCATTGAGATCGAACGCACCGAGTCCGCCGAAGAGGCATCCGCGGTCCCCGAACCCGACGTCCCATGGGTGACCCTGGTGCACAACGACCCCGTCAACCTCATGAGCTACGTGACGTACGTGTTCCAGGCGTACTTCGGCTACTCGAAGGACAAGGCGCACAAGCTGATGCTCGACGTCCACCACAAGGGGCGGGCCGTCGTCTCCAGCGGCACCCGCGAGGAAATGGAGCGCGACGTGCAGGCCATGCACGGCTACGGCCTGTGGGCGACCCTCTCCCAGGACCGGATCTGATGGGGCGGACCGCGGGCATGTTCGAGCCCCTCAAGGGCGGCGGAGCCGCCATCGCGCTGGACGAGATCGAGGTCTCCATCCTGCGCTCCCTGGCCGTCCAGCTCCTGGAGCTGATCGGGCCGGGCGCCCCCGAGCCGGACGCGGACGCCGATCCGCTCGCCGTGCTGTTCGCCGAGGCGGGCCAGGGGCCCACGGAGCGGCCCGCAGACCCTGCGCTGGCCCGCCTCTTCCCCGACGCGTACGGCGGCCCGGGCACCCCGGAGGGCGCGGACCGGGCCCGGCTGGACGACTGGTCGGCGGAGTTCCGCCGCTACACCGAGAACGACCTGCGCACGCGCAAGCGCGAGGACGCGCTGGCCGTCGTCCGCAGCCTGGACGGGCTCGCCGCGGACGGCGGCGGGGAGCCGTCCCGGCTGGAGCTGACCGGGGAGCAGCCGCTGCGCTGGCTCGGCGCGCTCAACGACCTGCGGCTGACGATCGCGGCCCGTCTGGAGATCACCGAGGACGACGAGAGCGCGGCGCTGTTCCGGCTGCCGGACGACGACCCGCGCAAGCCGATGGTGATGGCGTACCTGTGGCTCGGCGGGCTCCAGGAGACTCTCGTCGAAACCCTCTGACAACGCTCAAATCCGGATAACGATCAGATCAACTCCATGCAATGATCTGACGGTCTTATCTCCACTTGTCCCGATTTTGGCGTGCCCTGCATCACATGTGCGACCTTTGATCATCCGTACGCCCGTGATAGATCTTGCCGATCGCCGACGGGGCGCCACCCATGTTCCCGCGGCCTGCTTGAACCGGCTGACCGCCGGCGTGCAACTCCATCCGTATCCGGGGGGATCGAGGACCCGATCCGCAGCCGTTCCAGGCGCGGGTCGGCGTGGAGAAAGGCGCACCACACCATGACCTCTGTGCAGGTCGAGCAGCACCACAAGGCGTCCGGGGAGGGCGCCGCGGCCGAGGGTGGCGAGGGGTACCACCGCACGCTCGGCGCCCGCCAGATCCAGATGATCGCGATCGGCGGGGCCATCGGCACCGGGCTCTTCCTCGGCGCCGGCAAGGCCATCTCGAAGGCGGGACCGAGCCTCATCCTGGCCTACGCCCTCGCGGGCCTGGTCATCTTCTTCATCATGCGCGCCCTCGGCGAGCTGCTGATGTACCGGCCCGTCGCGGGCTCCTTCTCGGACTACGCCCGGGAGTTCATCGGCCCGTTCGCCGGCTTCGTCACCGGCTGGACCTACTGGCTCTTCTGGGTCGTCACCGGCATCACCGAAGTCACCGCCGCAGCCCAGTACATGGCGTACTGGACGGGCGACAGCTTCCCGCAGTGGGCGTACGCGCTCATCTTCACCGTCATCCTCTACGGCGCCAACCTGATCTCCGTGAAGCTCTTCGGCGAGCTGGAGTTCTGGTTCTCCATGGTCAAGGTCACCGCCATCATCGGCATGATCCTCATCTGCGCCGGCATCCTCACCATCGGCTTCTCGGACGCCGCCGAGACCGCCTCCGTCAGCAACCTGTGGAACGACGGCGGCTTCTTCCCCAAGGGCATCGGCGGCACGCTGATGACCCTGCAGATCGTGATGTTCGCCTTCCTCGCCGTCGAACTCGTCGGCGTCACCGCCGGCGAGTCCAAGGACCCGGCGAAGACCCTGCCCAAGGCCATCAACACCGTGCCGTGGCGCATCGCCGTCTTCTACGTCGGCGCGCTTATCATGATCCTGTCGGTCGTGCCGTGGACGCACTTCCAGCCCGGCGTCTCCCCGTTCGTCGCCGCCTTCGAGCGCATGGGCCTCGGCGTCGGCGCCGCCATCGTCAACTTCGTCGTGCTCACCGCCGCCCTGTCCTCCTGCAACTCGGGCATGTACTCCACCGGCCGCATGCTGCGCGACCTCGCCCTCAACGGCCAGGGCCCCCGGCTGTTCACCCGGCTCACCAAGAACGGCACCCCGCTGGTCGGCACCACCTTCTCGGCCTCGCTGATGCTGGTGGGCGTCTGGATCAACTACGTGGCCCCCGGCAAGGCCTTCGACTACGTCGTCTCCTTCGCCACCATCTCCGGCATGTGGGCCTGGATCATGATCCTGGTCTGCCAGATCCGCTACCGCGCCCGCGCCGACCGCGGCGAACTCCCCGGCTCCGCCTTCCGCGCCCCCGGCGCCCCCTGGACGAGCTGGTTCGCCCTGCTCTTCATCGGCATGGTCATCGTCATGATGGGCGCCGACAAGGACGCCCGGGTCTCCCTGTACTGCGCCCCGCTGTGGGGCCTCGCCCTCGGCATCGCCTACCTCGTCATCCGCCGCGGCGGCGGCAGCGGCGACGGGGCCCGGGCCACCGCCAAGGCCTCCGCCGCCACCTGACCCGCACGAGCGAGCCCCGGGGCTCCGCCCCGCACACACCCTGTCCGGCATTCGGGCCCTTCCGTACCACACCTCGGTACGGGAGGGCCCGTCTGCTTATCCTGTCGGTCATGCTGACCCTCACCCAGGCCCTGTACGACCAGATCGTCGCGCACGCCCGCAAGGACCACCCCGACGAGGCGTGCGGCGTCGTCGCCGGCCCCGCGGGCACCGGCCGGCCCGAGCGGTTCATCCCCATGCTGAACGCGGCCCGCTCGCCCACGTTCTACGAATTCGACTCCAAGGACCTCCTGCGGCTCTACCGCGAACTCGACGACCGGGACGAGGAGCCCGTGATCGTCTACCACTCGCACACCGCGACCCAGGCCTACCCCTCGCGCACCGATGTCGCCTACGCCAACGAGCCCGGCGCCCACTACGTCCTGGTCTCCACCGCCGACACCGACGGCCTCGGCGAGTTCCAGTTCCGCTCCTACCGCATCGTCGACGGCGTGATCACGGAGGAGGAAGTGCAGGTCGTCGAGGCCTACTGACCGACATGTGAGCGCATTCCGTCCACGATGCGGAATCACACTCCATTCGGGCGACCGGGAATCGTTAACATGACCGCATGGTTTTCCCCGACGTGAGCACCGAGAAGCCCGGCAGGCCCCTGCTCGTGGCACGGCTGCACGTCGACCTGTGCCGCCTCGCCAGCAGTATCTGTCCTGCCGCCTGAGCACCGCAGCCCCCTCGCGCCGGGGCCATCGAGCCGCGCGCCCCTCATCTTCCCCGCACCCATCCGACTGGAGCCTGCCATGGCCATCGAGGTCCGCATCCCGACCATCCTCCGCACCTACACCGACGGCGAGAAGGCCGTCACCGGCGAGGGCGGCACCCTGTCCGAGCTCTTCGCGGACCTGGAGACGCGCCACAAGGGGATCGAGGAGCGCATCGTCGACGGCGGCAAGCTGCGCCGCTTCGTGAACGTCTACCTCAACGACGAGGACGTCCGCTTCCTCGACGGCATCGCCACCCCCCTCAAGGACGGCGACAGCGTGACGATCCTCCCGGCGGTCGCCGGCGGCGCCGCCTGATGCGCTACGACTCCCCGCTGGCCGCGGTCGGCAACACCCCGCTCGTCCGGCTGCCCAGGCTGTCGCCCTCCGAGGACGTCCGCATCTGGGCCAAGCTGGAGGACCGGAACCCGACCGGCTCGATCAAGGACCGCCCCGCGCTCCACATGGTCGAGCAGGCCGAGAAGGACGGCAGGCTGTACCCCGGCTGCACCATCCTGGAGCCCACCTCCGGCAACACCGGCATCTCCCTGGCGATGGCGGCGAAGCTCAAGGGCTACCGGATCGTGTGCGTCATGCCGGAGAACACCAGCCAGGAGCGCCGCGACCTTCTCGCCATGTGGGGAGCCGAGATCATCTCCTCGCCCGCGGCCGGCGGCTCCAACACCGCGGTCCGCGTCGCCAAGGAGCTGGCGGCCGAGCACCCGGACTGGGTGATGCTCTACCAGTACGGCAACCCGGACAACGCGGGCGCCCACTACGCCGGCACCGGGCCCGAGATCCTGCGTGACCTCCCCTCGATCACCCACTTCGTGGCGGGCCTCGGCACCACCGGCACCCTGATGGGCGCCGGCCGCTACCTGCGCGAGCACGTCGAGGGCGTGAAGATCGTCGCCGCCGAGCCGCGGTACGACGACCTCGTCTACGGCCTCCGGAACCTCGACGAGGGCTTCGTGCCCGAGCTGTACGACGCCTCGGTGCTCACCACCCGCTACTCGGTGGGCTCCGCGGACGCGGTGGCCCGCACCCGCGAACTCCTCCAGCAGGAGGGCATCTTCGCGGGCGTCTCCACCGGCGCCGCCCTCCACGCGGCGATCGGCGTCGGCCGCAAGGCGGTCGCCGCCGGCGAGAGCGCCGACATCGTCTTCGTCGTGGCCGACGGAGGCTGGAAGTACCTGTCGACCGGCGTCTACACGGCGGCGACGACGGAGGAGGCGGTCGAGGTCCTCCAGGGCCAACTCTGGGCCTGACGGCCGGGGGTGGGGCGGGCCGGCTGGGCGCCAGGAGGTCCGCCAAGACCGCCGCATGGCTGGAGTCCGGTTCGCGGACCGCGGTCAGCAGGGTCAGCGGACCCCGCTCCGCGAGGGCCCGCAGCCGGTCCAGTTCCGCGGCGGGTTCCGGTTCCGCCAGCTCCGCCTCGTACCGCTCGCGGAACTCCTCCGCAGAGACGCCGCCCGCGTGGTACTCCTTGCGGAGCTCCGCGGACGGGGTGACCGCCTTCGGCCACTCGTCCACCGCCGCGTCCGCCTTCGCCAGGCCCCGCGGCCACAGCCGGTCCACCAGCACCCGCACCCCGTCCGCCCCCGGCTCCGGGGGGTCGTAGACGCGCCGCACCCGCACCGCCGCCCGTGCCATCAGCGTCCTCCTCCGAGTCCCTTGACCTCGTCCCACACCGCCGGGTCCAGCGTGCCCAGCCGGCTGCGGAACTCCCACACCCACACCTCCGCCGGGCGGTCCGCCTCCAGGTACCCCACCCGGCCCGGCGTCAGCCCGACCGTCCCCGGCGGCAGCGGGATCACCCCGGCCCGCCGGTCGTCGTACTTGCCGCTGATCCACGCGACGCGCGCCCGGTGCGCCCGTACCGGCCGGGACGCCAGCACCAGGCACGGCCGCCCGTCCGCCAGGCACCACAGCTCGCCCGGCCGCGGCTGCGGCGCCGGGCCCCGGCCGTGCGGCGGCGGCGCCCCCCGGCCGGCACCCGGCCGCACCCCCGCGACCAGCACCAGCAGCAGCACGGCCACCACCGCCGCGGCCGCCGGCCACCAGGACGTGTCCATAGTCCGACGGTAGCCGCGCCCGCACGCCCCGGCACGGCAGTCCACCGCCGCCCGCGCCGCCCCCGCAACGGCAACTCCCGGGCCCCGCTTCGCTCTGCCGGGTGACAGCACAGGTGATTCCCCCCACAACGGCCTGCCGCGGAGGAGCGACCCGACGTTTCGCGCCTTACGCTCGACCCACGCACGGCCCGCACTCCGTCCACGGACCGTCCCGGAGGTTGTCACTCCATGAAGCTCACCGTCGTCGGCTGCTCGGGGTCGTTCCCGTCCGCGGAATCGGCCTGCTCGAGCTACCTCGTCGAGGCCGACGGCTTCCGGCTGCTCCTCGACATGGGCAACGGCGCCCTCGGCGAGCTGCAGCGCCACTGCGGCCTGTACGACCTCGACGCGATCTTCCTCAGCCACCTGCACGCCGACCACTGCATCGACATGTGCGCGTACTTCGTGGCCCGCTACTACCGCCACGAGGGCGGCCGCTGCGGGCCCCTCCCCGTGTACGGCCCCGAGGGCACCGAGAAGCGCCTGACGACCGCGTACGACGACGTCCCCGACGAGCGCTCGATGAGCGAGGTCTTCGACTTCCGCACGCTGAAGCCCGGCGCCTTCGAGATCGGCCCGTTCCAGGTCCGCACCGAGCGGGTCAGCCATCCGGTGGAGGCCTACGGCATCCGCGTCGAGCACGGCGGCCGCTCGCTGGCCTACTCGGGCGACACCGGGGTCTGCGCCGAACTGGCGGCGCTCGCGGAGGGCGTCGACCTGTTCCTGTGCGAGGCGTCGTTCACGCACGGCAAGGAGAACATCCCCGACCTCCACCTCAACGGCCGCGAGGCGGGCGAGTTCGCGCGCGACGGCCGCGTCGGGAGGCTCGTGCTGACCCACATCCCGCCGTGGACGGACGCCCGCCAGAACATCGCCGACGCGCGCGCGGCGTACGACGGCCCGGTGGACCTCGCGTACGCGGGCGCCGTGTACGAGGTCTGAGCCCGGACCGTTCCGCACCGCCCCCGCATACGGCGAAGCCCCCGCCCTCCCTCGACGGGAGAGCGGGGGCTTCGGCGGTTTCCGGCCGAGGCGGCCCTTACTTGGCCTCGGCCTTCTGCAGCTCGGCGAGCTCCTCGTCGGACTCGCGGCCCGGCGTCGGCAGGTTCCACTTGATGATCGCGAAGCGGAAGACCGCGTAGTAGACCACGGCGAAGGCCAGGCCGACCACGACGATCCCCAGCGGCTTGGTGGAGATGCCCAGGTTCAGCAGGAAGTCGATCGCACCGGCGGAGAAGCCGAAGCCGCTCTTCATGCCGAGCGCCCAGGTCAGCGCCATGGAGATACCGGTCAGCACCGCGTGGACCGCGTACAGCACCGGGGCGATGAACATGAACGTGAACTCGATCGGCTCGGTCACGCCGGTGACGAAGGCGGTGAGCGCGAGGGAGAACATCATGCCGCCGACGACCTTGCGGCGCTCGGGGCGGGCGCAGTGGACGATCGCGAGGCAGGCCGCGGGGAGCGCGAACATCATGATCGGGAAGAAGCCGGTCATGAACTGGCCGGCGGTGGGGTCGCCCGCCAGGAAGCGGGCGATGTCGCCGCTCTTGCCGTTGTACTCGCCGGCCTGGAACCACGGGAAGGAGTTCAGCAGGTGGTGCATGCCGACCGGGATCAGCGCGCGGTTGACGACACCGAAGATGCCCGCGCCGACGGCGCCGGAGCCGACCAGCCACTCGCCCACGTTGTGCAGGCCGGAGCCCAGGACCGGCCAGATGAGGCCGAAGAGGATGCCGATGGCGAGGCCCGCGAAGGCGGAGAGGATCGGGACGAGGCGGCGGCCGCCGAAGAAGCCCGCCCAGTCCGGCAGCTTGGTCCGGTAGAACCGCTGGTACAGGAGGGCGACGACGATGCCCATGACGACGCCGCCGAGGACCTTCGCGTCGACCGGGGCCTCGACCTGTACGATCTTGCCGTCCACGACCTTGGACAGCTTGGGCAGGTTCGGGTCGGTGAAGGTGGCGAGGACCTTCTGGAAGACGAGGTAGCCGGTCACGGCCGCGAGCGCGGTCGAGCCGTCGGACTTCTTCGCGAAGCCGATGGCGATGCCGACCGCGAAGAGCAGCGCCATGTTGCCGATGATCGCCTCGCCGCCGGCGGCCATGTAGCCGCCGATGGTGTTGAGGAACGACGGCAGGTCCTTGTCGGCGAGCATGTCATCCTGGCCCAGGCGGATCAGGAGTGCGCCGGCCGGCAGCACCGCGACGGGGAGCATGAGGCTGCGGCCGATGCGCTGCATGACAGCCATCGCGCCGGCGCCCTTCTTCTTCTCGGCCGCGGGGGCGGCAGCCGTGGTCACAACTTCCTCCAGGGGGCAAGGCGCCGCCAGAGGAGCAAGGGGGACGGCGACGTCTTCGTTGGGGGTGACGCGGACTCCCGATGGACCCGCGTGGTCTACACCAATGGGTGGTGTAGACCAGTTTTAGCACGGTCGGGGTTAGATAAGGAACCTTCGATTTTCTGTGGCCTGCGCCACACTTTGCCGCCCCCGGCACGTCCCGCGGCACACCCCGCCCCGCAGCCGCCCGCGCCGCCCGAATCCGGGCAACCGGAAGGCCCCCGCACCGAAGTGGCGAGGGCCTGCGCCGACCGGCGGCGAAACGGGCGGGGAGCGGTTACGCCTTGGTGTTCTCGGCCTGCATCGCCGCGATCTCCTCGTCCGACTCCCGCCCCGGCGTCGGGATGTCGAACCTGGTGATCGCGAAGCGGAAGACCGCGTAGTACACCGCGGCGAAGCCCAACCCGATCGGGATGATCAGCCACGGCTTCGTCGCCAGCCCCCAGTTGATGACGTAGTCGATCAACCCGGCCGAGAAGCTGAACCCGTCCTTCACGCCCAGCGCCCACGTCACCGCCATCGACACTCCCGTCAGCAGCGCGTGCACCGCGTACAGCGCCGGCGCCACGAACAGGAAGGAGTACTCCAGCGGCTCCGTGATCCCCGTGACGAACGACGTCAGCGCCACCGACAGCATCAGCCCGCCCACCTCCTTGCGGCGCTGCGGCTTCGCGCAGTGCGTGATCGCCAGCGCCGCCCCCGGCAGGGCGAACATCATGATCGGGAAGAAGCCGGTCAGGAACAGGCCCGCCTCCGGGTCGCCGTTCAGGAACATGTTGATGTCGCCGTGCACCGTCTTCCCGTCCGGCGTCGTGTAACTGCCGAACTGGAACCACACGGGCACGTTCAGGAACTGGTGCAGCCCGATCACCAGCAGCGCACGGTTCGCCACCCCGAAGA
>NZ_RPSE01000012.1:0-49526 GCF_003949955.1 Streptomyces sp. WAC05292 | reverse complement strand
GAGGGGCGGCGTACGTGCTCAGGTCGTCGAGGTCGTGGCCGAACCAGCGGGCGACCACCGCGGAGATCTTCGTGGCGTCGTAGCTGAGGTTGAACACGTACCCGGCCACGATGATCATCAGGCCGGTCGGGGTGGGTGTGGTGCGGGGGTGTCCCGGCAGCCCATTGTCCTTCCGGTGCGGGCCGCCCTGTAAAGGGCGCTCCTCCTTCGTCGTCGCGTCGCTGCGCGATGGCCCTTGCGGGCCACCCTTGACAGGACGTCCCGCCCCGGAATGCCAACAAGCTGCCGGGAAGCCCCCAGGGGAATGGCCTGGAGGGAACGTGAGGCATGAGGGGGCATCAGGGAGCTTTCTCTCCCGCCCCGGCAGGCCGCATCCAGCCCCACCGGCATCAGCAGACCCCTCGGCGGGGCCGTGTCGGCTCTGGTGTCGCGAAACGATGTCCAGAGCGTCATCCGGCGACAGGAGCGCCCCAGATCGCTACGCGGCCCGGCTCTGTTCGGCGGCCGTCGGCCGTCCGGGGCGGGCGTGGCGCGTGAGATCGCTACAGGGGCGCCGTCGGCTCGGCGGCTGACCGCTCGGTTGTGATCCAAGGAAGGTCGGATGGTGTCAACCTGCCGTCTGACGCCGATGTGTGCGGCGCAAGCAGTGGGTTGGGGCGCTTCGCGGCCCCAGGCGGCGGGTGGCCGCCGAGCAGACAGGGGCGCGTAGCGATCTGGGGCGCTTCGCGGCCCCGGACGGCGGCCGGCCGCCGGAAAGGCGGTAGCGTGTAGCGATCTGGGGCGCTTCTGTGTCCGGATGATGCTCTGGGCGTCGTTTCTCGGCGTCAGAGCCTCTGTCGGCTCTCGCCGCCGGGTCGGCTGATGCCGGTGGGGTGAAAAGGGCCGCCGGGGCGGGGGAGCGCGCTCCCTGATGGGCTCCTATGGTGCATGTTCCTCCAGGCCGTTCCCTTCCCCTGGGGGCTTCCCGGCAGCTCTTTGTCTTTCCGGTGTGGGTCGGTCTGTCAAGGGTGGCCCGTAAGGGCCATCGCGTAGCGACGCGACCGTAGGGAGCGCCCTTGACGGGCCGGGCCGCGCCGGAAGGACGATGGGCTGACGGGACGTCCCCAGCACGCCTCCGACACCGAGTTGTCAGCTGCCGCCAACCGGCTCCCGCCGGCGCTCTTGCGGTCCCGGGGCGTCGGCTTCCGCCACTGCGCTCCCGCCCCGCCTCTTCGGCGCCGAGCCCGCCGCCAGGATGATGCCGCCGTCGCGGGGGACCTTGCGGCCCGAGGCGAGGAAGACGCCCGACGCGTAGTGGGCGTCCAGCCACGCCATGTGGGCGTCGAGCTGTTCCTCGACGGCTTCGAGGGGGGCGATGTAGGTGAGCTCCATGACGAACATGGGGTGAGGCTACTCTCGCATCACATGACCATGGTGAAGACCCCCGCCGACGAGGCCGAGGCCCGGGCGATACAGGACGAACTGCGCGCCGCCGTCGTGCTCGACGAGGTCGGGCCGCCGCCCGGGCGCGGGCTGGTGGCCGGCGTGGACGTCGCGTACGACGACGAGCGGGACCTGGTGGCCGCCGCGGCGGTCGTGCTCGACGCGGCGACGCTGGACGTCGTCGAGGAGCGGACCGCCGTCGGCAGCGTCAGCTTTCCGTACGTGCCTGGGCTGCTCGCCTTCCGGGAGCTGCCGACCGTCCTGGCGGCGCTCGACGCGCTGTCCGTGCCGCCGGACCTGGTCGTCTGCGACGGCTACGGCCTCGCGCACCCCAGGGGCTTCGGGCTGGCCTGCCACCTCGGGGTGGTGACGGGACTGCCCAGCATGGGCGTGGCGAAGAACCCCTTCACCTTCACCTACGACGAGCCCGGTGCCCGCCGCGGCGACGCCGCCGCGCTGCTCGCGAGCGACGGCGGTGTCGTCGGGAGGGCGCTGCGGACGCAGGACGGCATCAAGCCGGTGTACGTGTCGGTGGGGCACCGGATCTCGCTCGACAACGCCTGCCGGCACGCCCTCGCGCTCAGCCCGCGGTTCCGGATCCCCGAGAGCACCCGCCGGGCGGACTCGCTGTGCCGGCGGGCGCTGCGCGAGGCGTCCTGACGGGCCCGCCGGCGGGCGGCGGCTTCAGCGGGCCGAGGCGACGCGGAAGCGGATGCCGGCCTTCTGGAGGCGGTCCAGCAGGGAGTCCCCCATCGCGACGGCCGTCGTGAGCTGTCCGGCACGCTGCGGCAGCGGGTCGAGGGCCAGGCACAGAGCCGATTCCGCCAGCATCTTCGCGGTTTCGCCGTAGCCCGGGTCACCGCCCGATACCTCGGTGAGGACGCGGCGGCCGCCGCCCTCGCCGACGAAGCGGACGGTGAACCAGCTGCGGGCCCGGCGCTCCGCGTCGGGGCCGCGCCCCGGCTCCCAGCGGTCCATCAGCCACTGCCGGGCGGGCGGCAGCTGCGCCAGCGCGACGGCCGCTCCGACGGCCGCGGTGCCGCCGACGGCGAAGGGGAGGTGCTTGACCGAGGCGTAGTGGCGGTATCGGAAGTCGGGCCCGTACCGGTCGAGCGCTGCCGCGGACCGCGTCACGATGCGCGGATCGAGGGTGGGCAGGGGCAGCGCCCAGGTCCCGGTCTCCCGGCTGTACCGGGGCACGCCGACGGGCCCGCGGACGCGGCGGCCGGGCAGCCGGTGCTCGTGGAGGCGGCGCTCGCGGGCGGCGGCGAGGGTCTGCGGGGCGCGGCCCATGGCGGTGAGGGCGGAAGCGAGGGTGCCGCCCGAGAAGAGGGCGTTGGAGCGCATGAACCCGTCCACGCGGATCGGGACGTCCCGGGGGAGCTGCGCGACGGTGAAGTAGGTGCCGAGGTCGGCGGGGACGGAGTCGAAGCCGCAGGCGTGGACCAGGCGGGCGCCGGTCTCCCGGGCGCGTGCGTCGTGCAGGACGTAGGTGCGGTCGACGAACTCCGGTTCGCCGGTGAGGTCGACGTAGTCGGTGCCGGAGGCGGCGCACGCGGCGACGATCCCGCCGCCGTACAGGACGTACGGTCCGACGGTCGTGGCGAGGACGCGGGTGGAGGCGGCGAGTTCCCGTACGGCTGCCGGGTCGGAGGCGTCGGCCTGGATCAGCGGGACGTCCCCGGCGGCGGGGTGGAGGGCGGTGAGGCGGTCGCGGAGCCGCTCCAGCTTGGCGAGGTCGCGGCCGGCGAGGGCCCACCGGCAGCCGGCGGGGGCGTTCGCGGCGAGGTACTCGGCGGTCAGGGCGCCCACGAAGCCGGTCGCGCCGAAGAGGACGACGTCGTGGGGCCGCTCCGCCTGCCCTGCCTCGCGCCCCGCGGCCCGGACGGCCTCGTCGGCGCGGTCGCGGTCGGCCTGCTGCGGGTCTTCGTCCCGGGCCCGCTTCCGGGGGCCCCCTTCGTCCCGCCCCGCCCTCGGACCGGCCTGTCGAACCTCTTCGTTCATCACGGCTCCTCCCAGCTCGTACCGGTGGCCGAGGCTAGCGTGCGCCGGAGGCGGTGCGGTCGGCGCCCCGGCGGCGGCCGGGGAGGCCGCCGCCGGAGCGCCGGAGAGGTGTGCTGCGGCCGACGGCCGACGGGGGGTCAGTCCTCCTGGTACATGCCGAATGCGTCGACGATGAGGTCGATGTCGCCGTCGCTCTGGTTCCAGAAGTCGATGATGCCGTTGTCGCCGGTGCTGGCCTGGACGAGGTTGGGGACGGTCTTGCCGCGGGTCCAGTTCAGCGTGGAGGAGGTCGGCGCGGCCGGCCAGCCCTCGGTGCCGTTGTCGTAGTCGGCCAGCGAGTTCGGGTCGGGGGCGACGGCGAGGAAGCCGTTGTCCGTGGGGTTGGTGACGGTGCTGTTGAGGACGAAGCCCTTGATGCCGGGAGCGTCGTGCGACAGGGGCATCCAGATGTAGCCGCGGCCTCCGAGGGGGCCGCCGTCCCAGTCTGCGGCGTCGCGGGTGTCGAGGAGGCGCTGCGGGTCGAAGGCTACGTAGGCGCTCTTGCTGCCGGGGCTGTAGTAGCCGACGACGTCGACGATGACGTCGGTCGGGTTCCAGCCGCCGTTGCGGACGTTGATCTTCCCGTCGGGTCCGACGGGGACGATCACGGAGTTGGCGATGGTCTGGCCGGCCTTGAAGTTCACGTTCGACGCGGTCGGCGCCTGCTGGCCGCCCGGGTAGACGGTGAGGTGGCCGTCGCTCTTGGGGTTGGTGACGGTGACGTTGAGGGCGACTGCCGTCACGCCGGAGGCGGGGACCGCGCCGCGGCCGGTGATCTGGAGGCCGAAGGAGCCGTAGCCGGGGACCTGGGCCCTGGCGGTGCCCAGGCCTTCGCGGGTGTCGGCGAAACGCTGCGGCGCGAGCGGCGTGTAGCCGCTGGAGGCGGTCTGCGTGAAGTAGCCGGTGACGTCGGCGATGAGGTCGGCCGGCTCCCAGCCGCCGTTGTACAGGTTGATGTAGCCGTTCTCGCCGACGGGCACGATGACCAGGTTGGGGACGGTCTGCCCGGGCGCGAAGTTCACGTTCGACGTGGTGGGCCGGTCGTAGCCGTCGCCGTAGGCGGTGATGTGGCCGCCGCTGGTGGTGTTGGTGACCGTGACGTTGAGGACGACGGCGGTCACGCCCGCCGGGATGGCGCCGTTGCCGGCGATCTTCACCTTGGCGGAGGTGTACTGCTTGACCTTCGAGGTGAGGCCGCCCGTGCCGTTGCGGGTGTCCAGAAGGCGCGTGGGGCCGTAGGGGGTGTAGTCGGCGCCGCCCGTGGTGACCTGGAGCTCGTTGGCGACGGCGGTGCCGGTGCCGGAATCGGTGACGGTCACCTTGACCGTGTAGCCGCCGACCTCCTTGTAGGTGTGGGCGCTGACGACCGGTGTGCCGGTGCCGCCCTCGTAGGCCGCGGTCGTGGTGGTGCCGTCGCCCCAGTCGACGCTGATGGAGGCGGACGTGCCGAGGCCCGTGACGAAGGTGTCGAGCTCGATGCCGTGCGCACTGGTGGTGTACGCGTCGACGGCGACCTGGAAGCCGGCGGCAGGAGCGGTCTCGGCCAGCGGTGCGGCCTGGGTGCCCTGGAGGTCCTGCGGGGCGGTCCGGACGCCCTGACGGGTCTTCGCGGTCGGGGCCGCAACTGGCCGAGACTTTTCGGCCGGGCTGCTGAACTTGGTCTTCTCCACCGCGTCGGCGAGGTCCACGTCGGGCTGGGTGAGCCCGTGGGCGCCGCCGGTGGCGGGGCCGTCGGCGTGGGCAAAGCCGGGTATGAGCGACATTCCGGCCGCGAGTACGGCGGCGGATGCGGTGAGACGGCGGTAGGACACCGAGCCCCCAATGGTTGCGTGAGCCCTCGGTCAGGGCTGGCTGAAAAGATGCCCAGGCTCGCACGGCCTCCGAACGGGTTCTCACCGGGCCCCGACCGGTTACCGCTTCGTGATGCACGGAGCCCCGGACCGGCCCGAAGGCCGCTTCCGGGGCGCCGTGTGAGGTGCCGGCGGCGTCGGCGCCGGCCGGGGTCAGTTGTCCTCGTACAGGCCGAAGAGGTCGACGACGAGGTCGATGTCGGCGTCGCTCTGGTTCCAGATGTCGATGATCCCGTACGGGCCGGTGCCCGCCTGGACCAGGTTCGGGACGGTCTTGCCGCGGGTCCAGTTGAGGGTGGAGGAGGTCGGCGTGGGCGGCCACTGCTCGGTGCCGTTGTCGTAGTCGGCCAGCGAGTTCGGGTCCGGCGCGACGGCGAGGTGGCCCGCGCCCTCGGGGTTGGTGACGGTGGTGTTGAGGACGAAGCCCTTGGTGTGCGGGAACCCGTCGGCGAGCGGCATGTACACGTAGCCGCGGCCGCCCAGCGGGCCCCAGGGCCAGGTGGCGCCGTCGCGGGTGTCGAGCAGGCGGTCCGGCTTGAGCGGCACGTAGGCGTTGGGGCCGGAGGGGCTGTAGTAGCCGACGATGTCGATGACGACGTCCGTCGGGTTCCAGCCTCCGTTGCGGATGCTGATCTCGCCGGAGGGGCCGACCGGGACGATCACCGCGTTCGCGATGGTCTGCCCCGCGCCGAAGTTGAGGTTCGACACCGCCGGGGCGGCTCCGCTGCCGGGGAAGACGGTGAGGTGGCCGTCGCTCCCGGGGTTGGTGACGGTCACGTTCAGCGCGACGGCGGTGGCGTTGTCCAGGCCCTCGATCGGCTTGGTGAGGGTGCCGTACCCCTTGATCCGGCCCTTGGGGGCGCCGGTGCCGTTGCGGGTGTCGACCAGGCGCTGCGGGTCCATCGGTGTGTAGCCGCTGGAGGCGGACTTGGTGAAGTAGCCGGTCACGTCGGCGATGAGGTCGACCCCCTCCCAGCCGCCGTTGTGCAGGTTCACGTACCCGCTCCTGCCGACGGGGACGATGACCAGGTTCGGGACGGTCTGCCCGGGGGCGAAGTTGACGTTCGAGGTGGTGGGCCTCTCGCCGCCGTCGGGGTAGGCGGTGATGTGGCCGCCGCCGGTGGTGTTGGTGACCGTGACGTTGAGGACGACGGCGGTCACCCCGGCGGGTATCTCCGCGTTGCCGCCGACCCGGAGCCGGACCTGGCCGTGGGCGGGAACCTTCCCCTGGGAGGCGCCGGTGCCGTTGCGGGTGTCGAGGAGGCGCTTCGGGGTGTGGGGCGTGAAGTGGGAGCCCTGGGTCCAGACGGCGATCTGGTTGACGGCGGAGGCCTGTGTGGCCCGGTCCGTGACGGTGACGCGGACCGTGTAGCCGCCCGGCTTGCCGTACTGGTGAGGGACGGTCAGCGTCTGGCCGCCGGCGGACGTCTCCTCGCCGGCGGTGCCGTCCCCCCAGTCGACGGAGACGGAGACGGTGTTGGCCGTGCCGGTGGTGGTGGCGTCGACCTCGATGCCGTGCGCGCTGGTGGTGAAGGCCTTGAGGCCCACGGCTATCTCGTTCCGGGCGGCGTCGGCGGAGGCGGCCCCCGCCTCGCCCGCCGCGGGAGCCGGCCGGACCGACCGGTCGGCGGGGCTGGTGAACGCGGCGGCCTCCCGCTGCTGCGGCCCGACCCGGTCGGGCCTGGCGACGCCGTGCGGCCCGGGCCGTCCGGAGGCCGGGTCGGCCGCGTGGGCCGGGGCGGGTACGAGCGCGACACCGGCCGCGAGGACGGCGGCGGACGCCGCGAGTCGGCGGTAGGACACCGGGTTCCCCCATGGAAAAGTGGTTGAGCCTTTGAACAAGGCTGAAGTCCGCTCAGGGTACAGAGTCGAACGGACCTCGAACGCCGGGGTTTTCGCAGGTCCAAGCTCCGTTTGTCGGATGTGCCCGGTCCGGTTGTCCGGCTCGGCGGGCGGTGGGGGCTAGCGTGGGTGCGCGGCGGCCCGCGGCCGGAGGCCGGGTACGGGCGCGGACTGCGTCGAGCGGAGGAGTCGGTGAAGGCGGCGGTGCGCAAGTGGGAGGCGGTCCGGGAGTTCGCCCTGGGGCTGCCCGAGGCGGTCGAGGAGTACCCCTGGGGGCCCGAGGACTGCGTCGTGAAGGTCAACAAGAAGATCTTCGCCTTCCTGGGCGGCACCGACGGCCCGCAGCCGCCGGGCATCTCGGTGAAGCTCAAGGACGAGGTGCTGCACGGCCACGCCATGGCCGCGCCGGGCGCGGCGCCCACCGGCTACGGCCTGGGCCGGTCCGGATGGGTGTCGGTGCCGCTCGGGGAGCCGGGGGCGCCGTCGGCGGCGGTGCTGTGCGAGTGGGTCGAGGAGAGCTACCGGACGGTCGCCCTGAAGCGGCACGTGAAGGAGCTGGACGAGCGGATCGCGTCAAACGGCTAAGCGCTCGCTCTTGTGCTGAGGGTGACCCGTTCCTAGCATCGCTGGTGTTACATCAGTTGTGTCACACACTCACACGCTCGCACACGGGATGCCGGGGGTTCGATGTCAGTGACAGGTGCCGGGACAGGCGCCGCGCAGGAGCACGGCCGCACCGGCGCCCCCGCGCCCGGCCCCGCAGGAGGCGGCTCCGGGCACCCGGACGGCCCGCTCGCGGGCCTGCGCGTCGTCGAACTGGCCGGCATCGGCCCCGGCCCGTTCGCGGCCATGCTGCTCGCCGACCTCGGCGCGGACGTCGTCCGCGTCGACCGGCCCGGCGGCGGGGGCCTCGCCGTCGACCCCGCCTACGACACCACCAACCGCGGCAAGCGCTCCGTCATGGTCGACCTGAAGGCCGACGGCGGCGCCGCGCTCGTACTGGACCTGGCCGAGCGGGCCGACGTGCTCATCGAAGGCCTGCGGCCGGGCGTCGCCGAGCGGCTCGGCGTCGGCCCGGACGCCTGCCTCGCCCGCAACCCGCGCCTGGTCTACGGCCGGATGACCGGCTGGGGCCAGGACGGCCCGCTCGCCCCGACCGCCGGGCACGACATCGCGTACATCGCGGTCACCGGGGCCCTCGGCATGATCGGGAAGCCGGGCGAGCCCCCCGCCGTCCCCGGCAACCTCCTCGGCGACTACGCGGGCGGCTCCCTCTACCTCGTCATCGGCATCCTCGCGGCGCTCCGGCACGCCGCCGCCCCGGGCGGCACGGGCCAGGTCGTCGACGCGGCCATCGTCGACGGCACCGCACACCTGACCGCCATGGTCCACGGCATGATGGCCGCCGGCGGCTGGCAGGACCGCCGCGGCGCGAACCTCCTCGACGGCGGCTGCCCCTTCTACGGCACCTACGAGACGTCCGACGGCGGGTACATGGCGGTCGGCGCGCTGGAGCAGCAGTTCTACGACACCTTCACCACCCTCCTCGGCCTCGCCGACCGGGCCCCCGCCCGCAAGGACGCGGCCCGCTGGGGGGAGCTGCGCCAGGCCGTCGCCGCCGCCTTCAAGTCCCGTACACGGCAGGAGTGGACGGAGGTCTTCGACGGCACCGACGCCTGCGTGGCGCCCGTCCTGTCGCTGCGCGAGGCGCCCCACCACCCCCACCTGGCCGCCCGCGGCACCTTCACCGAGGTCGGCGGCATCGTCCAGCCCGCACCCGCCCCCCGCTTCTCCGCGACGCCCGCCGCGGTGCGCGGCGGGCCCGCGCAGCCGGGCGCGGACACCGCGTCGGTGGCCGCCGACTGGGGCGTGCCGGGGCTGGCCGGGAAGGGCGGCGCCTGATGGAGCTGTCCGTGACGCCCGACTACTCCGCCGACCCGAGCCGCGCCGCCGACGAGGCCGCGGCCCCGGAGGCGGCCGGCCCGACGCCGTTCGGGCCCGCCGGATACGTCCGCGAACGCATCGAGGCCTTCCGCGAGGCGGGCGTCGCGATGCCGAACGCCACGCCCGTCGGCCCCGAGCCGGCCCGGCTGATCGAAACCGTCAAGAGCTGGCTGTAGGGGGAAGACCGATGCAACGACGCATCTTCGACGCCGACCACGAGGCGTTCCGCGACACCGTCCGCACCTTCCTCGCCAAGGAGGTGCTGCCGCACTACGAGCAGTGGGAGAAGGACGGCATCACCAGCCGCGACGCGTGGCGGGCCGCCGGCCGGCAGGGGCTGCTGGGCCTCGCCGTCCCCGAGGAGTACGGCGGCGGCGGGAACACCGACTTCCGGTACGCCGCCGTCCTCGCCGAGGAATTCACCCGGGCCGGCGCCCCCGGCCTGGCCCTCGGCCTGCACAACGACATCATCGGCCCGTACCTGGTCAACCTGGGCACCGAGGAGCAGAAGCGCCGCTGGCTGCCCGGTTTCTGCTCCGGTGAGACGATCACCGCGATCGCGATGACCGAGCCGGGCGCCGGCAGCGACCTCCAGGGCATCCGCACCACCGCCGAGGACCGCGGCGACCACTGGCTGCTGAACGGCTCCAAGACGTTCATCTCCAACGGGATCCTCGCCGACCTCGTCATCGTCGTCGCCCGGACCAGCCCGGAGGGCGGGGCGCACGGCCTGTCGCTGCTCGTCGTCGAGCGCGGCGCGGAGGGCTTCGAACGCGGCCGGAACCTCGACAAGATCGGCCAGAAGGCGCAGGACACCGCCGAGCTGTTCTTCCACGACGTACGCGTCCCCAAGGAGAACCTGCTCGGCGAGCTCGGCGGCGGGTTCGTCCACCTGATGAACCATCTCGCCCAGGAGCGGCTCGCCATAGCGGTGGCCGGCATCGCCGCGGCCGAGCACCTGCTGGAGACCACCACCGCGTACGTCAAGGAGCGCGAGGCGTTCGGGCGGCCGCTGTCCAAGCTCCAGCACGTCCGCTTCGAGATCGCCGAGATGGCCACCGAGTGCGCCGTCACCCGCACGTTCGTCGACCGGTGCATCACCGACCACTCCGACGGGCAGCTCGACCACGTACACGCCTCGATGGCCAAGTGGTGGGCCACCGAGCTCCAGAAGCGGGTCGCCGACCGCTGCCTGCAACTCCACGGCGGATACGGCTACATGACCGAATACCGGGTCGCGCGGGCCTTCACCGACGGCCGGATCCAGACCATCTACGGCGGCACGACCGAGATCATGAAGGAGATCATCGGTCGTTCCCTGCTCGGCTAACCTCCCCTCGAAAGGCTTGACCAGTGAGCACCGAAGCGTACGTCTACGACGCGATCCGCACGCCGCGCGGCCGCGGCAAGGCCAACGGGTCCCTGCACGGCACCAAGCCGATCGACCTGGTCGTCGGCCTCATCCACGCGCTCCGCGAGCGCAACCCCGGCCTCGACCCCGCCGCCATCGACGACATCGTCCTCGGCGTCGTCGGCCCCGTCGGCGACCAGGGCTCCGACATCGCCCGCATCGCGGCCATCGCCGCGGGCCTGCCCGACACCGTCGCCGGCGTGCAGGAGAACCGCTTCTGTGCGTCCGGCCTGGAGGCCGTGAACCTGGCGGCGGCGAAGGTCCGCTCCGGCTGGGAGGACCTCGTCCTCGCCGGCGGCGTGGAGTCCATGTCCCGCGTCCCGATGGCCTCGGACGGCGGCGCCTGGTTCAACGACCCGATGACCAACTGGGACGTCAACTTCGTCCCGCAGGGCATCGGCGCCGACCTGATCGCCACCATCGAGGGCTTCTCCCGCCGGGACGTCGACGAGTACGCCGCCCTCTCGCAGGAGCGTGCCGCGACCGCCGTCAAGGAGGGCCGCTTCGCCCGCTCCCTCGTCCCCGTCACCGACCGCAACGGCCTCGTCGTCCTTGACCACGACGAGTTCATCCGCCCCGGGACGACGGCCGACACCCTCGCCAAGCTCAAGCCGTCCTTCGCCGACATCGGCGAGCTCGGCGGCTTCGACGCCGTAGCCCTGCAGAAGTACCACTGGATCGAGAAGATCGACCACGTCCACCACGCGGGCAACTCCTCCGGCATCGTCGACGGCGCCTCGCTCGTCGCGATCGGCTCCCGCGAGGCGGGCGAGCGGGCCGGCCTGGCGCCGCGCGCCCGCATCGTCTCGGCCGCCGTGTCCGGCTCCGAGCCCACCATCATGCTCACCGGGCCCGCCCCCGCGACCCGCAAGGCCCTCGCCAAGGCCGGCCTCACCATCGACGACATCGACCTGATCGAGATCAACGAGGCCTTCGCCGGCGTCGTCCTGCGCTTCGTCAAGGACATGGGGACCACCCTCGACAAGGTCAACGTCAACGGCGGCGCCATCGCACTGGGCCACCCGCTCGGCGCCACCGGCGCGATGATCCTCGGCACCCTGGTCGACGAGCTGGAGCGCCAGGACAAGCGCTACGGGCTCGCCACCCTCTGCGTCGGCGGCGGCATGGGCGTCGCCACCGTCGTCGAGCGCCTCTGACATCGTCCTGCACCCCCTGATCCCCCCGACACGGAAGTAGCGAACATGAGCGAGTCCACCACGATCCGCTGGGAGCAGGACGAGACCGGCATCGTCACGCTGGTCCTCGACGACCCCGACCAGTCCGCCAACACCATGAACCAGGCCTTCACGGACTCGATCGCGGCCGTCGCCGACCGCGCCGAGGCCGAGAAGGACTCCATCCGCGGCATCATCTACACCTCCGCCAAGAAGACCTTCTTCGCCGGCGGGGACCTCAAGGAGATGATCCGGCTGCGCCCCGAAGACGCGCAGGCCGCCTTCGACACCGGTACCGGGATCAAGCGCGCGCTGCGCCGCATCGAGACCCTCGGCGTGCCGGTCGTCGCCGCCGTCAACGGCGCCGCGCTCGGCGGCGGTTACGAGATCGCCCTGGCCTCCCACCACCGCATCGCGCTCGACGTGCCCGGCTCGAAGATCGGCCTGCCCGAGGTCACCCTCGGCCTGCTCCCCGCCGCAGGCGGCGTCACCCGCACCGTCCGCCTCATGGGCATCACCGACGCGCTGCTGAAGGTCCTGCTCCAGGGCACCCAGTACAGCCCGAAGCGCGCCCTCGACAACGGCCTCGTCCACGAACTGGCCGCCACACCCGAGGAGATGCTCGCCAAGGCGCGCGCCTTCATCGACGCCAACCCCGAGTCGAAGCAGCCGTGGGACGTGCCCGGCTACCGGATCCCCGGCGGCACGCCCGCCCACCCCAAGTTCGCCGCGAACCTGCCGGCGTTCCCCGCCAACCTCAAGAAGCAGCTGAACGGGGCCCCGTACCCGGCGCCGCGCAACATCATGGCGGCCGCCGTCGAAGGCGCCCAGGTGGACTTCGAGACGGCGCAGACCATCGAGGCCCGCTACTTCACCGAGCTGGTGACCGGCCAGACCGCGAAGAACATGATCCAGGCGTTCTTCTTCGACCTCCAGGCCGTCAACGCCGGCCGCAGCCGGCCCCGCGGCGTCGAGCCGCGCACCGTCCGCCGCGTCGCCGTCCTCGGTGCCGGGATGATGGGCGCCGGGATCGCCTACTCCTGCGCCCGCGCCGGCATCGAGGTCGTCCTGAAGGACGTCACCGCCGAGGCCGCCGCCAAGGGCAAGGCCTACTCCGAGAAGCTGCTCGACAAGGCCGTCGCCAAGGGCCGCACCACCGAGGCCGCCCGCGCCGAACTGCTGGCCAGGATCACCCCGACCGCCGACACCGCCGACCTGGCCGGCTGCGACGCGGTCATCGAGGCGGTCTTCGAGGACACCTCCCTGAAGCACAAGGTCTTCCAGGAGGTGCAGGACGTCGTCGCGCCCGACGCGCTGCTGTGCTCCAACACCTCCACCCTGCCGATCACGGGCCTCGCCGAGGGCGTCGACCGCCCCGCCGACTTCATCGGCCTGCACTTCTTCTCGCCCGTCGACAAGATGCCGCTGGTGGAGATCATCAAGGGGGAGCGGACCGGCGACGAGGCCATCGCCCGCGCCTTCGACCTCGTCCGGCAGATCAACAAGACCCCCATCGTGGTCAACGACTCACGCGGCTTCTTCACCTCGCGCGTCATCGGCCAGTTCATCAACGAAGGCGTCGCGATGGTCGGCGAGGGCGTCGAGCCCGCCTCCATCGAGCAGGCCGCCGCCCAGGCCGGCTACCCGGCCAAGGTGCTCTCCCTCATGGACGAGCTCACCCTCACCCTCCCGCGGAAGATCCGCAACGAGACCCGCAAGGCCGTCGAGGCCGAGGGCCGCACCTGGACCCCGCACCCCGCCGACGAGGTCATCGACCGCATGGTCGACGAGTTCGCCCGCCCCGGCCGCAGCGGCGGAGCCGGCTTCTACGACTACGACGAAGCCGGCAAGCGCTCCCGCATCTGGCCGGGCCTGCGCGAGCACTTCGCCCGGCCCGGCGCGGACGTGCCCTTCGAGGACATGAAGGAGCGCATGCTCTTCGCCGAAGCCCTCGACACCGTCCGCTGCCTCGACGAGGGCGTGCTCACCTCGATCGCCGACGCCAACATCGGCTCCATCATGGGCATCGGCTTCCCCGCCTGGACCGGCGGCGTCATCCAGTACGTCAACGGCTACGAGGGCGGCCTGCCCGGCTTCGTCGCCCGGGCCCGCGAACTGGCCGACCGCTACGGCGACCGCTTCACCCCGCCCGCCTCGCTGGTCGCGAAGGCCGAGCGCGGGGAGACGTACGCCGACTGACACGGCGGCCTGACGCACGCCGGCCGGCCGGCGGTGGAGGCGCGGCCGGCCGGCCGAGATGTGCCCTCGGGCCGCCCCCCGGAGACCCCCTCCGGGGGGCGGCCCGAGGCGTGCGTCAGGCGCCGTCCAGCGCGGCGAACACCCCGCGGTGCGCGGTCCCGTCGGGGGCCGTCCAAGCGGTGACGACCCCGGCCGCACCGCCCTCGGGGCCGTCCGGACGCAGGACGCGTACGATCCGCAGCACCGCGGGCCCGCCCCCGAAGCGGACCGCGGTGCCCTCCGCCGTGGACGCGGCCGTCGCGGCGGCCGCGTCGAGCCCTTTCGCCGCAACCGGGCCGCCCTCGACGACGACCGTCGGGTCCGGAGCGCCGTCGACGCTCTGCGCCCAGGGCTGCGCCTCGCCGCGCAGCAGCGCGAGGACCTGCCCGACGGCCACCGGGTCGTGCGCGGCGTCGTACACCCAGCGCGTGCCCAGCACGCCGTGCTCGACGGTGCCGATCAGGGCCCCCTCGGCCCCCTCCAGCGGCGCCCCCCGGTACGTCATCGGCACGTGGTAGGCGACCGGCTCCGGCGCGGAGGCGTCGGCGACGACCATGAACTCGATGCCGACCTCGCCCTCCGGGTCGTCCAGCCGGAACCCGCCGGCCTTGACCGGCTCCGGGGCGCTGCCCGCGGCGGCGTACCACGGCTGCGCGGGCAGCCAGGCCGCGAGGAGTTCGAGCTTGGTCGGGGTGATGGTGGTTTTGTGGATCACAGACATGATCCCGAACCTACCCGCCGGCGAGGGAAGTTGGGGGCGCGGCCGGTACGCGCCCGTCAGTCGCCTGCGGCGAACTGGGCCTTCAGCTCCTCCCGCAGCGACCGCTGGAACGCCGTCACCAGGGCCTGCACCACCATCGGCTGCATGTGCGCGGACAGCGCCTTCATCGACTCCACCCGCTCCGGATCGTCCTCGCCCTCCGTGAACGGCCCCCACACCTCGTCGCGGAACAGGCGCGTCAGCTCCCGGGCCGTCGCCCGGGCGTGCTCCAGCAGCACCTCCCGGGCCGCCAGCACCGTGCCGTGCGAGATCGGCACGTCCAGCAGCGCCACCCCCAGCCGCAGCAGCGACAGGTCAACCCGGAACCGCTCCGGGCCGCCCCCGACCACATTCATCGCGGCCAGCCGGCGCAGGTCCTCCTCCGGCAGCGGCCGCCCCGCGCGCCGCTCCAGCTCCTCCAGCGACACCTCCTCCGCCGAATCCGGCGCCCACGACGACACCAGCGCCCGGTGGATGGCCAGGTCGTGGGCGCTGAGGTCGTCGGGCAGGGCGTCCAGGTAGCGCTCGATCGCGGACAGCGTCATGCCCTGGTGCTGCAGCTCCTCGATCAGCGCGAGCCGGGAGAGGTGCTCGGGCCCGTAGCGGCCCACCCGACGCGGTCCGATCACGGGAGGGGGCAAAAGCCCGCGGGTGCTGTAGAACCGTACGGTGCGGACGGTGACCCCCGCCCGGGCGGCGAGCTCGTCGACGGTGAGCGTGGGCTCGGGCACCCCGGTGGTCATGGTCACTCGCCCCGCTCTCTGCTCAGCACGTCCCGTTCCGGTACCGCGGTTCAACAGTATTGCTGTCGCACCAACGATGTGAAACGGCGAGGAGCTGCCCATGAGCACGATCCTGCGACTGCCCGGACGCCCCGAACAGCTCACCCTGCCCGCCCTGCTCGCCCGCAACGCCGCCGACTACGGCGACCTCCCCGCCCTCTCGTGGCGCACCGGGGACCCCGCGTCCCCCGGCTGGACCACCCTCGACTGGGCCGAGGTGAGGCGCAGGGTCGCCGTCCTCGCCGCCGGGTACGCCGCGCTCGGCGTCGAGCGCGGCGAACACGTGCTGATCATGATGGGCAACCGGCCCGAGCACTGGCTCACCGACCTCGCCCTCGTCCACCTCGGCGCCGTTCCCGTCACCGTGTACGGCACCTCCGCCCCCGAGCAGATCGCGTACACCGCCCGCCACAGCCGGGCCCGCCTCGCCGTCGTCGGCGGCGCCGGCGAACTGCCGCGCTGGGAACCGCTGCTGGCCGACGGCTCCGTACCGCTGGAGCGGCTCGTCGTCGCCGACGTCGACGCCGCCGGGACCGCCCACCGCACGTACGACGCGGTGTACGCGGCCGGGACCCGGCTGCACACCCCCGACGCCTTCGAGAAGGCCTGGCGGGAGCTGCGCCCCGAGGACCCGCTGACCGTCGTCTACACCTCGGGCACCACCGGCGACCCCAAGGGGGTCCGGCTCACCCACCGCAACATCCTGCTCCAGTCCGTCCGCCTCGACCGGCGCGTGGAACTCCCCGAGCACGCCGAGCACATCTGCTACCTGCCGTTCGCGCACATCGCCGAACGGATCCTCGGCATCTACCTGCCGCTGCTGCGCGCCGCGCACGTCCGGCTCGTCGCCGACCCGGCGGCCGTCGCCGCCGCCGTACGGGAGCTGCGGCCCGTGCAGTTCTTCGGGGTGCCCCGCGTGTGGGAGAAGCTCGCCGCGGGCCTGCGGGCGGTGCTCGCCGGGCTGCCGCCGGAGCAGCGGACCGCCATCGAGGAGGCGAACGGCCTCGCCCGCACCCGGGCCGCACACCTGGAGCGGGGCGAACCAGTCCCCGCCGAGCTGGGGGCCGCGTACGGCCGGGCCAAGGAGCACGTCCTCGAACCGCTGCTGCGGCTGGCCGGGCTCGACCGGCTGCTCTGGACGGCGAGCGCGACCGCACCGATGCCGATCGACGTCGTACGGTTCTGGGCCGGCTGGGGGATCACCGTCATGGACGCGTGGGGTCTGACGGAGACCTCCGGCGTGTGCACCGTCAACAGCCACGACGCGTTCCGGCTCGGCTCGGTCGGCCGGCCCATCGAGGGCCTGGAGCTGCGGATCGCCGACGACGGGGAGATCCTCGCCCGCGGCGAGACCGTCTTCGGCGGCTACCTCAGGCCCGACGGGACGCTGGAGAGCGCGCACGACGCGGAGGGCTGGTTCCCCACCGGGGACATAGGCCGGATCGACCGGGACGGGTTCCTGTGGCTGACCGACCGCAAGAAGGAGCTGATCATCACCTCGACGGGCAAGAACGTCTCCCCGGCCCTGGTGGAGAACACGCTCAAGGAACACCCTCTGATCGGCCAGGCCCTGGCCCACGGCGACGGCCGCTCCTACCTCGTCGCCCTGCTCGTCCTCGACGCCGAACTCGCCCCGGCGTGGGCGGCGGCCCGCGGCATCGAGGCGGCCTCCCTCGCCGACCTCGCCCGGCACCCCCAGGTGCGCGCGGAGATCGCCGCCGCGGTCGAGACCGCCAACGCCCGCCTCAACCGCACGGAACAGATCAAGCGCCACCACCTGCTGACCACGGAATGGGGCCCGGAAACGGGCGAACTGACCCCGTCCCTGAAACTGCGCCGCCGAGTGGTCCGCGAGAAGTACGCGTCCGCGATCGACTCCCTGTACACGGAGGGGCCCGGGCCCGACACCCCCTGACACGACCGGTGCTCCGGTCGATGCCGCTGCCCCGGCCGGGAGGGATCGGGTGTGCGACGGCGGGAGCCGATCAGTCGGCATCAGGGAGGGTGCTGGGGGTGTCCCCGGCAGTTGATGGTGTCCGGGGCGTGCCGGTCTCTCAAGGGCGCTCCCTCCGGTCGCGTCGCTGCGCGATGGCCCTTGCGGGCCACCCTTGACAGACCGACCCGCCCCGGAGGCATTTTTTCTGCCGGGACGCCCCCAGGGGAACGGCCTGGAGGTACTTGGACCATTCAGCGCCATCAGGGAGCCTTCTCTCCCGCCCCGGCTGCCCCTTTCGCCTTACCGGCATCAGCAGTCCCGTCGGCGAGAGCCCTGCCGCCTCTGACGTCGGGAAACGACGTCCAGAGCATCATCCGGAGACAGGAGCGCGACGGATCGCTACGTGGGCGCCCTCGGCTCAGCGTCCGGCCGCCGTCTGGGGCCGCGAAGCGCCTCGGATCGCTACGCGGCTCGGCCTTTTCGGCGGCATCGGGCCGTCTTGGGGCGCGAAGCGCCCCTGCCCGATCCGTCCTCCTCAGATATCGCTGTCTGATGACCCGAAGACAGCATCCGCCCTGGCGCCCCCGGCGATCCGGCGGTCAGTCGCCGAGCCGACGGCGCCCCTGTAGCGATCTGTCGCGCCTCCCCGCCCCGGACGGCCGTCCGACGCTGAAGAATGCCGGGCTGTGTAGCGATCTGGGGTGCTTCTGTCTCCGGATGATGCTCTGGGCGTCGTTTCGTGCGGTCAGAGCCGGCCGGGCCCCGGCCGGCGGGTCTGCTGATGCCGGTGGGGCTGGATGCGGCGGCCGGGGCGGGAGAGGAAGCTCTCTGATGTCCCCTCATGCCTCACGTTCCCTCCAGGCCATTCCCCTGGGGGCTTCCCGGCAGCTTGTTGGCATTCCGGGGCGGGACGTCCTGTCAAGGGTGGCCCGCAAGGGCCATCGCGCAGCGACGCGACGAAGGAGCGCCCTTTACAGGACGGCCCGCCCCGGAAGGACAATGGGCTGCCGGGACACCCCCGCACCACCCGACCCCGAGCCCTGGACTCCCGCTTCCCTTATCCCGCCGCCTCACCGCCGGCCCCGACCGCGCCGCTCCCGCACACCCCGCCTCGTCCCGCCCTACCGACCCGGTTCCAGCAACTGCCGGATGATCCGGGCCAAGGCCCGGGCGTAGTTCCAGTTCGCGTGGGGGCCGGAGCCCAGCGGGCCGACGGCCGCGAAGTACTCCCACTCGGCGAGCGCCGCGACCGTTCCGGCAAGACGGTGCTGCGATGGCGCCCGGGAGAGCGAGCCGTGGAGCTCCTGCCCGCAGGTGATCAGGTCGTCGACGAGCGCCGCGACGGCCTCCGGGCCGGGGCGTTCCGCGTACGGGGCAAGTGCCCTGGCGACCAGTCCGGTCGCGTCCACGTGACCCTGCGGCATACCCATGCCGGTGCTCCCCATCGTCGTCAGCAGGTGGTGGACACACCATGGACGTAGTGAAGTCCTGTTACGAGGACTTGAAGGAGGGCTTTCTGCGGACGAAAAAGGACTTCCTTACGCCCGAACCGGTGAAGCGCAGGCCGCGAGCGGACTTTCCTGCCACAGTGGTCATATCTGAACCGGCCAAGGGAGTTGGAATGCCCCGATCCACTGGCAACGTCCGATTGCGTGCGGCCCGGCAGGCGGCCGGCTACCGGTCGCAGCAGGACCTCGCGAACGCCCTGGCCGCCCGCGGCGTCACCGTCGGTATTCGGCAGGTCCGGCGGTGGGAATCGGACGCTCCGCCCCTTCCGCAGCCCGACATCCGTCAGGCCCTCAGCGAGCTTCTCGGCCGACCGCTCGACCAACTCGGTTTCAACGTTCCGTTGGGCGCGGAGACGCGGACACCGACCAGCCTCCTCGCCCCCGCCAACCGGGGTCCTCTGCGTACACCCAACGCGCAACAACCCGCCACCGCTGCAACAGACTTCCTCGCCGGAACGCGTGCCCACCGCCGGCTCTACTGGAGCGTGGCCCCCGCCACCCTGCACCCCGCCGTGGCCGCGCACGCTGCCTTGGGCAGCCAACTCCTCGATGCGACCACCGGGCGAACGCGGCAGCTCCTCGCCACGGCCCTGGCAGAGAGCTGGTTGCTGGCCGGCCGGATCGAATTCTTCGACCTACGAGAGCCCGACCGTGCCGGCGACACCTGGGTGCGAGCCCTCCAGACGGCAGGGGAGGCCGATGACGCCCTCCTGGGCAGTGCCGTCCTCGCCCACATGGCGTTCATCCCCGGGTGGGGCGGTGATCGGGACGGCGCGACGGAGCGGATGACGGCAGCCCGCGCGTACGCCCGCCGAGGTCCTGCCAGCGCCGAACTGCTGGCCTGGCTCGACGCCGTGGAGGCCGAGTGCGCGACGCGTTGCGGCGACACCCGAGCCGCCCTCAATCTGTGTGCTCACGGTGAGGACGTCCTCGCGACCGGCAGCGAGCACCGGAGTCCCGAATGGTTGGACTGGTTCTCGGCGGTGCGGCTGGCCGCGTTCAAGGGCCACACACAGCTCGTCGCGGGGCACCTCCCGCAGGCCCGCGAGACGCTGCTCGGCGTTCTCGCCGAACTTCCCGGGGACAGCGACAAACAGCGGACCGTCGTCCTCGGTGACCTGGCTTCCGTGGAGGTCGCTGCCGGGCGGCCCGAGGAAGCCGCCCGCTACGCCCTCAAGGCGCTGGTCCTGCTCGAAACGCACTGGTACGCGACGGGGCTGGAGCGGATCCGGGAGGTGCGGCGGGCCCTCGGGCCCTGGCAGCACGAGCATTACGTCCGTGACCTCGACGACCGGCTCTACGGCTGGGGTGCCGTCGTCAACGCCCTCTCTTGTTGAACTCGGCGATCACGGGGGACAGCTCGGCCAGGCTCTCGATGCGGAACGTCGGGAGTTCGCGTGCCTCGGCGGTGTCCCACTGGATCGTCGACCACGGGCCCCGGCGGATCAGCGCCGTGTGCATACCCGCCTGCTTGCCGGGGCGCAGGTCGTTGTCGACGCGGTCGCCGACGTAGAGGATCTCCGACGCGGCGGCCGGAACGACCGCGGCCACGCGCTCGAAGAACTCGGGGTCGGGCTTGCTGGCGCCCCAGTCGTCCGAGGTGCCGATCAGGTCGACGTCTTTCGTGAACAGGTCGCGCAGCAGGCCGCCGGCGCGAACGGTCTGGTTGCCGGCGATGCCGAGCCACAGGCCGTCGGCACGCAAGCGGGCGAGGGCTGGCCGGACGTCCGGGTAGAGGTCGTCCTCACCGAACCACTCCGGCTGCCCGGCGGCAGCGCGGGCCTCGCGCTGCTCGGTGAGGTCGAATCCGGGCCGGAAGACCTGGAAGGTCTCGCGGTAGTCCCGGCCTTGGGCGATGACCGCACCGAAGACGGCGGCGAAGGTGTGACGGGGGACGCCGAGCCAGTCCGCCCACGTGCCGTACTCCCGGGTCTCGTCGACGAGGCACTCACCGACGTCGAACACCACAGCGCGAATCGTCATGCGTGCACCCTACGCGGCGCCCGCGCCCGGCCGGGCACGGACGCCGCTCGGGCAAGCCCGCTCCCCACCGGGAGCGGGGCGGGGCAGTGCATAGGGTCGGGGCATGACGACGAGGACCCTGTACCTGCTCTGTTCGGCCGCCCCGCCCGTGTTCGACGTCGCCGGGGTCGTCGAAGAGGCGCAACGCCGCGGCTGGGACGTCTGTCTGGGGCTGACCCCGATGGCCGCGGACTGGCTGGACGGCAGCCTTCCGGGGCTGGCGGCCCTGACCGGGCATCCGGTGCGTACGCGCTACAAGCGGCCCGGGGAGCCGGACGTGTGGCCGACCGCGGACGCGGTGCTGTTCGCCCCGGCGACCATGAACACCGTCAACCGGTGGGCGCTCGGCATCACCGACACGTGGGCCGTCGGCGTCGTGGCGGAGGGCATCGGCAAGGGCATCCCGATGGCCGTCATGCCGTGCGTGAACGCCGCGTACGCGCAGCACCCGCAGTTTCCCCTGTCGCTGGAGACGCTCCGGTCGGCCGGGGTGCGGGTGCTGTACGGCGAGGGCGGGTTCGTCCCGAACCAGCCCGGTGAGAAGAAGCCGTACCCGTGGGCGGCCGCCCTCGACGCCGTGGACGGTGCGGTGGCCGTCCCCGGGGTCTGAGCGGGCCGCCGCCCGGCAGGGTCAGCGGCCGATGACCGGGTTGTGGTCGGAGAGGTTCGTGTACGTGTACGAGGTGCCCCAGCTGGAGACCGTCCAGGGGGCCGACACCTCGTTGACCACGTTGTTCTCCCAGCCGGCCGGGCGGGCGTGGCCCTTGCGGTACAGGACGTAGTCCAGGTCCTCGCGCGGGTCCGACGGGTAGCGGTAGCGGGCGATCGAGTTCAGGGCCGTGTCGAAGGAGTACGGGTGCCCCGTGCGCGTGTCGGCGTCCGCGAGGTCGGCGTTCGCGAGCATGGACGCGTACTCCGGGGTGCGGGAGTCGACGTTCATGTCGCCCGCGACGAGGACCTGTTCGCCCGCCGGGATGTTCTTCGCGTCCAGGAAGGCGTCGATCGCCCGGAACTGGCGGGCCCGCATCTGCGCCGCCTCGCCGGCGCCGCAGCCCGGGTCGGTGGACTGGGCGTGCGTGCCGACCACGTGCACCTTCGTGCCGTTCACGTCCAGCACGGCGTAGGCGAAGCCCTTGTTGGACCACCAGTCGGCGCCGCAGGCGTCCTTGTAGACGAACTGCTCCTTGCGGACGATCGGCCACTTGCTCAGGATCGTGACGCCGCCGTCCTCCGGGGTGGTGGCGGAGTAGGCGCCGCCCGTCGCGTCCCAGCCGGTCCGGCTCCGGCCGACGACCGGGGTCTGGTACGGGTACTGCGCGGCCGAGTTGGCCTTGAGGGCGTCCGAGGTGCCGTTGTCGAAGGCCTCCTGGAGCACGACGACGTCGTGGCCCTGGTAGAAGGAGGTCCGGGGTATCTCCGCGGCCCGGTGGTCCTGGCCCCAGTTGGGGTACAGGTTCTTGCTCATCAGGAACACGTTGTACGTCAGCACGCTCAGCCGGGGTGCCGCGGCCGCCTCGGCGGCGCCGGCGGACGGGGTCCCGGCGGCGGTGAGGGCCCAGGCGGCGGCCGCCGCGACGGCGATGGCGGCGGCGCGGGGGAACGGGCGGGCAGGAGGCATGGACGCTCCATCATTCCGGGGTGGGGGAGACCGACCCCGTCATCCAAGCAGCCGCGGTTACCTCTGGGTAACACCCGTGACAAGGGTTTCTGACGCCGTTCTTACGGTGTGCCGCTTCCGGAGCCGACGGGCGCCCGCGGCCCCGGCCCCGACCCGGGGAAACGGAACGGGTACGGCCATACTGGACGTACGAGTACCGGACCAGGGGGACGCGCCATGACGACCGCACAGCAGCCTGCCGACCCCGGGTCGCGCCCCGGCGGGGCGCGCCGGGACGAGCCGCAGCCGCCGCCCCCCGGCGGGGTGCTGTGGACCATCGCCGGGGACGTGCGGGCTCTGCTGATGCTGCCCGCGGCCTTCACCATGCAGGTCGCGCACCCCGCCATCGGCGCCGGCGTCGACGAGCACTCCGTCTTCCGCACCGACCCCTGGGGGCGCGGTGAGCGCTCGCTGCGCTCCGTGCAGCTGTGGGTGTACGGCGGTGAGGAGGCCGCGGAGGAGGGCCGCCGGGTGCGCCGCCTGCACAGGGAGATCCAGGGCGTCGACACCCGGGGCCGCCGCTACCACTCCCTGGACCCCGCCTGCTACGCGTGGGTGCACGCCACCGGCTTCCCGATCTACCTGTACGCCGGCCGCTACCTGCTGCGCCGCTTCACCCCGGCCCAGGAGCGGCAGCTGTACCGGGAGTGGCTCCAGGTCGGGCGGATCCTCGGGCTCCGCGACCGGGACATGCCGCAGACCATCGAGGAGTTCTGGCCGTACTACCATCGCATGCTGGCCGAGGAGCTGGAGCCGACCAAGGTGGCCCGCGAGCTGGTCGCCACCGACGTGCCGCTGCCCCGGCCGCGGGGCGGCCCGCTGCCGGTGCGGATCCTGACGCGCCTGGCCTGGCCGGTGCTGCGGGCGGCGTTCCTGCACTTCCGGGCGTTCGTCACCGTCGGGTACATGCCGCCCGAGGCGCGGGCCGCGATCGGGCTGGAGTGGACGCCGGCCCAGGAGCGCAGGCTGCGCCGGTTCAGCACGGCCGTGCGGCTGCTCGTCCCGCTGCTGCCGGAGCGGGTGCGCTACCTGCCGCTGGCCCACCGGGCGCGGGCCCGCCGGCGCGCCGGCGCCCGCTGAGGGGCGCCGGCGCGGGAGCGGCGGGCGGCGCCCGCGTCGCCGCGGTCAGTGCTCGTGGTCGTGCCCGTGCCCGTGGCCGTGGCCGGTGTCGTGGACCCCGTTCGTCGCGGCGATCTTCTTCCACGACTTCGGCTCCACCCGCTCGGCGGCCGGCGCCGCCTGCGCGGCGCGGCCGTCCTTCTTCTTCGCGGAGGCGGCGGCCGGCGGGGCGAAGGCCGGCTTGCCCGGCGTGTACAGCCAGGTGTCGAACAGCGCGGCCAGCGGCTTGCCCGACGCCTTCTCCGCGTACCGGACGAAGTCGGAGACCTTCGCGTTGCCGTGCGCCCGCTCGGTCGGCCAGCCCTTCAGGATCGTGAAGAACGCCTCGTCGCCGATCTCGTTCCGCAGCGCCTGGAGGGCGATCGCGCCGCGGTCGTACACGGCCGCGTGGAACTGGTTGTCCGGGCCCGGGTCACCCGGCTTGACCTGCCAGAAGGGGTCCTCCGCCGGACGTACCGCATACGTCCACTCGGCGAGCTCCTGCGCGGTGCCCTCGCCCTCCTTCTCCGACCACAGCCACTGGCTGTACCGGGCGAAGCCCTCGTTGATCCAGATGTCCTTCCAGCCCTCGACGGAGACGCTGTCGCCGTACCACTGGTGGGCCAGTTCGTGGACCACGACGGAGGTGTTGGCGCCGTTCGCGAACTGGCGGGGGCTGTAGAAGGGGCGCGTCTGGGTCTCCAGCGCGAAGCCGGACGGCACGTTCGGGACGTAGCCGCCGAGCGCGTTGAAGGGGTACGGGCCGAAGACGCCTTCCAGCCATTCCGCGATCTCGGCGGTGCGCTCGACGGAGGCCCGCGCGGCACCCGCGTTGTCGCCGAGGTCCTTGCTGTAGGCGTTCAGGACGGGCAGGCCGTTCGCCGTCTTGTCGGTGGTGATGTCGAACCTGCCGACGGCGAGCGTCGCCAGGTAGGTGGCCTGCGGCTTGTTGGAGCGCCAGTTGTAGCGGGTCCAGCCCAGGCGGGAGGTCTGCGACTGCAGGACGCCGTTGCTGATGGCCTGCGTGCCGTCGGGGACGCTGACCGAGACGTCGAAGGTGGCCTTGTCGAGCGGGTGGTCGTTGCTCGGGAACCACCAGGCCGCGGCTTCGGGCTCCTGCGCGGCGACACCGCCGTCCGGGGTGCGCTGCCAGGCCGACCAGCCGTCGACCTTGAACTCCGACGGCTTCCCGGCGTACTTGACGACGACGGTCGCCTGGGCGTTCCTCGGCAGCGGCTTGGCGGGGGTCACCTCCAGCTCGTGCACGCCGGAGGTGGCGAACTTCGCCTTCGCGCCGTTGACGCGGACCTCGCTGACCTTCAGACCGAAGTCCAGGTTGAAGCGGGACAGGTCCGTCTTGGCGGTGGCCAGCAGGGTGGCGGTGCCCTCCAGCAGGTCCGTCGCCGGCTGGTACTTCAGGCGCAGGTCGTAGTGCGACACGTCGTATCCGCCGTTGCCGCTGGCCGGGTAGTAGGGGTCGCCGATTCCCGGGGCGCCCGCGGCCGAACCCGCTGCCGATGCCGGGATCACCAGCAGGAGGGAGGCGGCGAGCACGCTCGGGGCGATGACTTTGCGGTGCACGGGTGGGCTCCAAGTCGGTTGGGGGGTGGTCGTGTTCGACCGTATTCACCGCCTGCGCCCCACGTCATGTCCATGGCCCCGGCTGTCACGTGATCGCCATTCGGCCGTCACACCGGTGGCCGCACTGCCGCCCCGGCGGGGCGGTTGCGCCCGCGGCGTCCGCTTCGGCCCCCGCCTCGACCCGCTGCGGCCGGTGCCGCCCGCGGCCGAAAAAGGCCGAAACCACAGGGTTCCCCCACGCCCCGGCACCCTCGGACCCCGCCGCGCCGACCAGGATGGCGTCCCTCCGGACCCCGGATGGCGCCCCTCCGGCACCGGATCCCGCCGTCCGGCCCCCGCCGACCCGGCATACTGAGCAGTCGGTAACCTGGCCGTCATGACGCTTCCCGAGCACGCCGCCCGCCGCGCCTGGCACGCCGCGGTCAACCCGCTGCACGCGACGATCTACTTCTCCCCGGACCTGCCCGCGCAGTTCGCCGCCCTCGGTGTCGCCGACCGCTCCACCGCGGCCCTCGCCTCCCGCGCCGCCGCCATGGGCGCCGTCGGCGCCGGCACCGTCACCGCCACCTTCTACAACTACCGGCACGACTTCATAGCCCGGCACCTCCCCGCCGTCTGGGACACCATCACCCCCGCGCAGGCCGTCGCCGCCCGCCTCCGCGCCGCCGACGCCACCCTGCGCCGCCTCCTCGGCGACGAGGCCGTCGCATCCCCGGCGATGGCCGAGGCCGCCGACCTCGCGATGCGCGCGACCGAGGGCTGCTCCCGGCACGCCCGCACCCTCTACGCCGCCCACGCGGACCTCCCCGTCCCCGACGAGGCGCACCTGCGCCTGTGGTACGCCACCACCCTGCTGCGCGAGCACCGCGGCGACGGCCACCTCGCCGCACTCCTCCAAGCCGGCCTGGACCCGCTGGAGGCGCTCGTCAGCCACACCGCGACCGGCCGCGGCATGACCCCCAAGTGGATCAAGGCGATCCGCGGCTGGGAGCAGTCCGACCTCGACGCCGCGGCTGCCCGGCTCCGCGAGCGCGGCCTCCTCGACGCCGGGGGAGAGCTCACCGCCGAGGGCCGGGCCGTCCGCGAACGCCTGGAGGACACCACCGACCGCCTCGACGCCGGCCCGTACGAGCACCTCGGCGCCGAGGGCCTGGCCCGCCTCGCCGAGCTGGGCTGCGGCTTCGTCGCCCGGGCCGTCGCCGCCGGGGCCTTCCCCGCCGACGCGTTCGGAAAGGCCTGACGTACCGCGCCGCCGGGCGCGGCCACCTGCCACAATGGGCAGCCTTCCAATGCACGACGAAGGCAGGCGGAACCGAACGTGACGATGTCCATCGAAGGCAGGATCGCCGAGGAGCTCGGCGTACGGGAGCGGCAGGTCAAGGCCGCCGTCGAGCTGCTCGACGGCGGCTCCACCGTCCCGTTCATCGCGCGCTACCGCAAGGAAGCGACCGAGATGCTCGACGACGCCCAGCTGCGCACCCTGGAGGAGCGGCTGCGGTACCTGCGCGAGCTGGAGGACCGGCGCGCGGCGATCCTGGACTCCGTACGCGAGCAGGGCAAGCTCGACGCCGAGCTGGAGGCCCGGATCAACGCGGCCGACACCAAGGCCCGGCTGGAGGACATCTACCTCCCCTTCAAGCCCAAGCGGCGCACCAAGGCGCAGATCGCCCGCGAGGCGGGCCTGGAGCCCCTCGCCGACGCCCTCCTCGCCGACCCGTCGGTGGAGCCGGCCGCCGCGGCCGCCGCGTTCGCCGACCCGGACAAGGGCGTCGCGGACGCGGCCGCCGCCCTGGAAGGCGCCCGTGCCATCCTCACCGAGCGGTTCGCGGAGGACGCCGACCTGATCGGCGAGCTGCGCGAGCGGATGTGGGGCCGCGGCCGGCTCGCCGCGAAGGTCCGCGAGGGCAAGGAGGAGGCGGGCGCCAAGTTCGCCGACTACTTCGACTTCGCCGAGCCGTTCACCGAGCTGCCCTCCCACCGCGTCCTCGCCATGCTGCGCGGCGAGAAGGAGGACGTCCTCGACCTCACCCTGGAGCCGGAGGAGCCCTCCGAGACCCCCGGCCCGTCCTCGTACGAGGGCGCGATCGCGCGCCGCTTCGGCATCGCCGACCGCGGGCGCCCCGGCGACAAGTGGCTCGCCGACACGGTGCGTTGGGCCTGGCGCACCAAGATCCAGGTGCATCTCGGCATCGACCTGCGGATGCGGATGCGCTCGGCCGCCGAGGACGAGGCCGTCCGCGTCTTCGCCGCGAACCTGCGCGACCTGCTGCTGGCCGCGCCCGCCGGGACCCGCGCCACCCTCGGCCTTGACCCGGGCTTCCGCACCGGCGTGAAGGTGGCCGTCGTCGACGCGACCGGCAAGGTCGTCGCGACGGACGTGATCCACCCGCACGTCCCCGCCAACCGGTGGGACGAGTCCCTCGCCAAGCTGGCCCGCCTCGCCGAGGAGCACGCGGTCGAGCTCGTCGCGATCGGCAACGGCACCGCCTCCCGCGAGACCGACCGGCTCGCCGCCGACCTGATCTCCCGCCACCCGGAGCTGAAGCTCACCAAGGTGATGGTCTCCGAGGCGGGTGCCTCCGTGTACTCGGCGTCCGCGTTCGCCTCGCAGGAGCTGCCCGGCATGGACGTCTCGCTGCGCGGGGCGGTCTCCATCGCGCGCCGCCTCCAGGACCCGCTGGCCGAACTCGTCAAGATCGACCCGAAGTCGATCGGCGTCGGCCAGTACCAGCACGACCTGTCCGAGGTGAAACTGTCCCGCTCCCTCGACGCGGTCGTCGAGGACTGCGTGAACGGCGTCGGCGTCGACGTCAACACCGCCTCCGCGCCGCTGCTCGCCCGGGTGTCCGGCATCAGCGCCGGCCTCGCCGAGAACATCGTCGCCCACCGCGACGCGAACGGCCCCTTCCGCAGCCGCAAGGCGCTCAAGGACGTGGCCCGGCTGGGCCCGAAGGCGTACGAGCAGTGCGCCGGCTTCCTCCGCATCCGCGGCGGCGACGACCCGCTGGACTCCTCCAGCGTGCACCCCGAGGCGTACCCGGTGGTGCGGACGATGGCGAAGACCGCGGGCAGCGAGGTCGCCGCGCTGATCGGCAACACCTCGGTGCTGCGGTCGCTGCGGCCCGAGCAGTTCGTCACCGAGGCCTTCGGCCTGCCGACCGTCTCGGACATCCTGCGCGAGCTGGAGAAGCCCGGCCGCGACCCCCGCCCGGCGTTCCGGACGGCGGCGTTCAAGGAGGGCGTGGAGAAGATCGGCGACCTGGAGCCCGGCATGGTCCTGGAGGGCGTCGTCACGAACGTCGCCGCCTTCGGCGCCTTCATCGACATCGGCGTCCACCAGGACGGGCTCGCGCACGTCTCGGCCCTGTCGAAGACCTTCGTCAAGGATCCGCGGGAGGTCGTCAAGCCCGGCGACATCGTCCGCGTGAAGGTCCTCGACGTCGACATCCCGCGCAAGCGGATCTCCCTCACCCTGCGCCTGGACGACGAGCACGGCGCGGCGGCGGCGGGCGGCGCGCCGCGGCAGCGCGAGGACCGCCAGGGCGGGCGCGGCGGCGGCCGGCCCCCGCAGCAGCGCGGCGGCGGCCAGGGCGGACAGGGCGGCCAGGACCGCCAGGGCGGCCGGGGCGGCCAGGGCGGCCGGCGCGGCGGCCAGGGCCGCGGCGGACAGGGCGACGGCCGCAGGCAGGGCCAGGGCGGCGGTGCCCCCGCCCCCGCGAACAGCGCGATGGCCGACGCCCTGCGCCGCGCGGGGCTCGCCGGCCCCGAGGGGCGGCGCACCCGGTAACGGGCCGGCCGCCGGCGCGCGGCCGGAGGCAGGTGGCGGGGCCCCGGCGCAAGGCCCCGCCGCGGGGTGGCCGAATAGGCACCCCACCTGCGGACATGCCTTGCCAAGGCACACAGATGATCTGTAGGCATGGGGAACGCCCGTTCGTCGTCCGGCGGACGGGCTTTTCCGTTTCCCCTCGCGACCGCACCTTACGAGGCCCTCTGATGGCACAGGACGTCACGCCCATGCCTGCTCACGCCTACCGACGCTGCCCGCGAAAGGGTCCGAAGAGGGATCACATGCTCCACTCGCAACTCGGCCTCCGCAAACGGTGCGAGAAGATTCTCGGCCATCTGGACCTCACCCACCCCTTCTCCCTCGAAGGGCTCTGCAACCGGATGGCCGAGCAGCGGGGGAGGCCCATCCGCCTCCACCCCCTGCCCAAGGAGGCCGCGGAATCGGGAGTGTGCGGGCTGTGGGTGGGCACCGCCAGCGTCGACTACGTCTTCTACGAGAGCCACACCACCGCGCTGCACCGCGAGCACATCGTCCTCCACGAGCTCGGCCACATCCTCTTCGGCCACCACTCGCTGCGCGGCGAGGAGAAGGGCGGCCAGGCCCCCGTCGTCCTCGGGCGCACCAACTACACCACCCGCCAGGAGCAGGAGGCGGAGATGCTCGCCAGCATGATCCGCATCCGCACGGCGACGCCCTGCCCCAAGCCTGCCGCCGAACTGCGCGGCACCCTCGCGCGCTTGGAGTCGGCCATGGGCTACGGGCGGGGCACCCGTGGCCACTGAGCTCCTCGCGCTCGGCGACGCACTCGCCGTCCCCAGCGTCGTCTGCCTCTGGGCCGCCGTCCTCCTGCGCGCGCCCGCCGCGCTGCGCTCCCCGCAGCAGCGCGGCCTGTGGCTGGCCGTCGCCACCGCCGCGGCCGCGATGACCCTGAACCTGCCCGCCGTCGTCGCGCACGCCATGCGCGACCCGGCGCACTCCCACGCCGTGGGTCTGACCCGCAACCTCATCGGCGTGCTCTCCGCCGGCGCCGTGCTCTACTTCGTCGCCGCCGCCACCCGGGGCCGCGCCCTCCAGATCGCCGCCTGGACCGGGACCGCCGTCTGGCTCGCCGCACTCGCCGTCCTCGACACGACCGCCCCCGCGCACGGCACCCACACCATCCCCGCGCAGGGCGACCCCGTGCCGTCCACGGCGTACTGGCTGCTCCTGATCGCCGCGCACCTGATCGCCAACACCGTCTGCGTCGCCCTCTGCTGGCGCTACAGCGGCCGCACCGAGAGCCGCGCGCTCGCCTTCGGGCTGCGCCTGTTCGGCCTCGGCACCGCCCTCGCCGGCGTGTTCTGGCTCGCCTTCCTCGCCAAGGCCCTCTTCGGCAGCACCTGGGCGATGCCCGCGATGCCGCTGACGATGAACCTGCACGGCCTGCTGCGCGCCGCCGCGATCCTCGTCCCCACCCTCTTCGCGCTCCGCGGCACCGCCGCGGACACCGCCACCGCCTGGCGGCTGTGGCCGCTGTGGCGCGACCTGGTCCAGGCCGTGCCGCACGTCGCGCTCACCAAGCCGCGCGCCGGCCGCCTCCTGGAACTGCTGTGGCCGCCGGTCCCGCGCAACCTGCTCGTCTACCGCAAGGTCATCGAGACCCGCGACGCCATCCTGATACTCGGCGACTACGTCGCCCCCGGCATCCCCGAACTCGCCGCCGCCCACGTCACCGTGCGCGGAGTGCCCGAGCCGCGGCGCTCCGCGGCCGCCCTGGCCTGCGTCCTGAAGGAGGCCCGCGAGGCGAAGCTCGCCGGCCGGTCCGGGGTACCGGGGCCGGCCGCGCAGTGGGTGCTGCCCGCAGCCATGCAGACCCCGGCGGAGGGCACCGGGCTGGAGGACGAGGCCCGCTTCCTCGTGGACGTCGCCCGCGCCTACGGCTCGCCCGAGACCACCGCCTTCGCCCCCTGACCCCCGTACCGCCGCAGGAAGAGACACCTCCCGTGCCCACCGCCTTGATCACCGGGGCCAGTTCCGGCCTCGGAGCGGCCTTCGCCCGCGGCCTCGCCGCCAAGGGCTGCCGCCTCGTCCTCGTCGCCCGTGACGCCGGCCGGCTCCGCGCGGTGGCCGACCGGCTGCGCCGCGAGTTCGGCGCGCACTGCGAGGTCCTGCCCGCCGACCTGCTCGACGAGGCCGGCCTCCGCCGCGTCGCCGACCGCCTCGCCGACCCAGCCCGGCCCGTCGACGTCCTCGTCAACAATGCCGGGTTCGGGCTCGCCGCCCCGTTCCCGCACAGCCCCGTCGAGGACGAGGAGCGGATGCTCGACCTCCTCGTGAAGGTGCCGCTGCGTTTGACCCACGCCGTCCTGCCGGGGCTGTGCGCCCGCCGCCGCGGCGCCGTGCTCAACGTGTCCTCCGTGGCCGGCCTGCTGCCGACCGGCACCTACGGGGCGGCCAAGGCGTGGGTCACCGCCTTCAGCGAGTCCGTGCGCGTCGACGCCGCCCCCTACGGCGTCCGGGTGCTCGCCGTGGTGCCCGGGTTCACCCGCACCGAGTTCCAGGCCCGCGCCGGCATGGACACCTCCACCCTGCGCGAGGCGGTCTGGCTGGAGCCGGAGGCCGTCGTGGACCGCGCCCTGCGCGACCTGGCCCTGCGCCGCCCCGTCAGCATCGCCGGCCGCCGCTACCGCGCGTACGCCCTGGCCGCACGCCACCTCCCGCGCGACTTCGTCGCCCGCCGCATGGCCCGCACCCGCAGGCCGCCCGCCGCCCGGTAGCCGCCGGACGGCCCGCCCCCTACAGCTCCGCGACCCCGCCGTCGGCGACGCGCAGGCGGCGGGTCACCCGGACCGCCTCCAGCATCCGCCGGTCGTGCGTGACGAGCAGCAGGGTGCCCTCGTACGCCTCCAGGGCCGACTCCAGCTGCTCGATCGCCGGCAGGTCCAGGTGGTTCGTCGGCTCGTCCAGCACCAGAAGGTTCACCCCGCGGCCCTGGAGCAGGGCGAGGGCCGCCCGGGTCCGCTCGCCGGGGGAGAGCGTCGCTGCCGGGCGCAGGACGTGCGCCGCCTTCAGCCCGAACTTCGCCAGCAGGGTCCGCACGTCGGCCGGCTCGGTCTCCGGGACCGCCGCGCAGAACGCCTCCAGCAGCGGCTCCCCGCCGAGGAACAGCCCGCGTGCCTGGTCCACCTCCCCGACCAGCACGCCCGAGCCCAGCGCCGCCGAACCCGAGTCCGGAGCCAGCCGGCCGAGCAGCAGCGCCAGCAGCGTCGACTTGCCCGCGCCGTTCGCCCCCGTGATCGCGACCCGGTCCGCCCAGTCGATCTGGAGGCTCACCGGGCCGAGCGCGAAGTCCCCGCGCTTGACGGACGCCTCCCGCAGCGTCGCCACCACCGAGCCGGAGCGCGGGGCGGAGGCGATCTCCATCCGCAGCTCCCACTCCTTGCGGGGCTCCTCGACGACCTCCAGCCGCTCGATGGCGCGCTGCGTCTGCCGGGCCTTGGCCGCCTGCTTCTCGCTCGCCTCGCCGCGCAGCTTCCGGCCGATCTTGTCGTTGTCGGTGGCCTTGCGGCGGGCGTTCCGGACGCCCTTGTCCATCCAGTTGCGCTGCATCAGGGCCCGGCCCTCCAGGGCGGCCCGCTTGTCCGCGTACTCCTCGTACTCCTCGCGAGCGTGCGCCCGGTCCCGGGCCCGCTCCTCCAGGTACGACTCGTAGCCGCCGCCGTAGAGGTTGATCTGCTGCTGCGCGAGGTCCAGTTCGAGGACCTTGGTGACCGTGCGGGCCAGGAACTCGCGGTCATGGCTGATGACGACGGTGCCGGCGCGCAGACCGCCGACGAACCGCTCCAGCCGCTCCAGGCCGTCGAGGTCGAGGTCGTTGGTCGGCTCGTCCAGCAGGAACACGTCGTACCGGGACAGCAGCAGCGAGGCGAGGCCCGCGCGGGCGGCCTGGCCGCCGGACAGCGCGGTCATCGGCAGGTCCAGGCCCACGGCGAGGCCCAGCTCGTCGGCAACCTCCCGGGCGCGCTCGTCCAGGTCGGCGCCGCCGAGGTCCAGCCAGCGGTCCAGGGCCGTCGCGTACGCGTCGTCCGAGCCCGGCGCCCCGTCCACGAGGCCCTGCGTCGCCGCATCCAGCTCCGCCTGCGCGGCGGCCACGCCCGTACGCCGGTGCAGGAACTCCAGCACCGTCTCGCCGGGCCGGCGCTCCGGCTCCTGCGGCAGGTGACCGACGGTGCCCGTCGGCGGGGAGAGCCGCAGCTCGCCCTCCTCGGGGGTGTCCAGGCCGGCGAGGAGCCGCAGCAGGGTGGACTTCCCGGCGCCGTTGACGCCGACGAGGCCGATGACGTCGCCCGGGGCGACGACGAGGTCCAGTCCGGCGAAGAGCGTGCGCTCGCCGTGCGCGGCACCGATGTTCTTGGCGACGAGGGTTGCAGTCATGGTGGACCGATCCTATCCGCGCCCGCACCGCCGCCGGGGCGCCGCGGGAACCCGCCGAAGGGCGATGGCCGGATTGGTGGGGAGCACGTCATTGCGGTCGCCCGGACCGGGCTCACACCATGGAGCCATGTCACCCCGCAGCGTGCTCGCCGTCCTCTACGACGGGGTCCAGAGCCTGGACCTGACCGGCCCCGTGGAGGTGTTCGCCGCGGTCTCCCACTTCCCGCGGCGGACGCCCTACGAGATCCGCACGGCCTCCGCCGACGGCCGGCCGGTGCGGACCGGCAGCGGCCTCACCCTCGTACCCGACGGCTCCCTGGAGGACGAGCGGCCCGGCCCCGGCACCACCCTGCTCGTGCCCGGCGGGCGCTACCGCGACTTCGACCCGCGGCTCACCGACTGGCTGCGCGCCCACGGGGGTGGCGCCCAGCGGCTGGTGTCCGTGTGCACGGGCGGGCTGCTGCTCGCCGAGGCCGGGCTGCTCGACGGCCGCCGCGCCACGACGCACTGGTCGGCCTGCGAGCAGATGGCGCGCGACCACCCGCGCGTGGCCGTCGAACCGGACCCGATCTACGTCCGCGACGGCCCCGTCGCCACCTCCGCCGGCGTCACGGCGGGCATCGACCTCGCCCTGGCCCTCGTCGAGGAGGACCACGGCAGGCAGGTCGCCCTGTCGATCGCCCGGCACCTCGTCGTCTTCCTGCGGCGGCCCGGCAACCAGGCCCAGTTCAGCGCGCAGCTCACCGCCCAGACCGCGCTGCGGGAGCCGCTGCGCGAGGTGCAGCACTGGATCACCGAGCACCCGGGGGAGGACCTCGGAGTGGAGGCGCTCGCCGCCCGCGCGGGGCTCTCGCCGCGGCACTTCGCGCGGGCCTTCCAGGCCGAGACCGGGGTCACCCCGGGCCGGTACGTGCAGCGCGTACGGGTCGAGCACGCCCGGCGGCTGCTGGAGGACAGCGGCGAGGGGGTGGCCCAGATCGCCCGGGCCTGCGGATACGGCACCCCCGAGGCCCTGCGCCGCGCGTTCGTGAAGACCCTCGGCCAGCCACCGGCGGAGTACCGCCGCCGCTTCGGCCACTGACCCGCACCCGGCCGCCGTACACCGCCGGCCGCATCCCGCTTCCATCCCAGCGCCCCTCCGGAGGAGACATGCAGATCGCCGTCCTGCTCTACGACGGTTTCACCGCCCTCGACGCCGTCGGCCCCTACGAGACCCTCGCCCACCTGCCCGGCACGGAGACCGTGTTCGTCGCCGAGCGCCCCGGCCCGGTGCGCTGCGACTCCGGCCGGCTGTCCCTCGTCGCCGAGAAGGCCCTCGGCGAGGTGCTGCGCCCCGACATCCTCCTCGTCCCCGGAGGACCCCACCCCGAGACCCAGACCGGCAACCCGGCCGTCCTCGACTGGCTGCGGGCCGTCGACACCGCCACCACCTGGACCGCCTCGGTGTGCACCGGCTCCCTGCTGCTCGCCGCCGCGGGCCTTCTCGACGGCCGCCGCGCCACCAGCCACTGGCTCTACCTGGACCGCCTCCCGGCGTACGGCGCCCGGCCCACCGGCGAGCGCGTCGTCTTCGACGGCAAGTACGCCACGGCCGCCGGGGTGTCCTCGGGCATCGACATGGGGCTGGCGCTGGTGGGCCGCCTCGCCGGGGACGAGCAGGCGCAGACCGTCCAGCTGATGATCGAGTACGACCCGCAGCCGCCCTACGACGCCGGCTCGCCGGACAGGGCTCCGGCGGACCTGGTCGCGCGGCTGCGTGCGGTCAGCCCCCTGCCGTCCAGGTGAAGGCGGGGGTCCGCCGCTCCAGGAACGCGGCGACGCCCTCCGCGGTGTCGCCGCTCGCGGCGGCCTCGGCCGCCCAGTGGGCGGCCCGGTCGGACCGGCCGTCGGCGAACTCCTTCGCCGCCGCCTGCGTCAGCTGCGAGCGGGTCGTCAGGATGCGGGCGAACTCCGCGACCCGCCCCTCCAGCTGCCCGGCCGGCAGCAGCTCGTCGAGGAAGCCCGCCCGCAGGGCGTGCTCGGCGCCGATCAACTCGGCCGAGTAGAGGAGGTACTTGGCGGTGGCCGGGCCGACCAGGGAGACGAGCCGGCGCGTCGAGGAGGCCGGGTAGACGATGCCGAGCCGGGCCGGCGTCACCCCGAAGGAGGAGCCCTCCTCCGCGAAGCGCAGGTCGCAGGCGGCGGCGAGCTGGCTGCCCCCGCCGACGCAGAAGCCGCGGACCGCCGCGATCGTCGGCTTCGGGAAGGCCGCCAGGGCCTCCTCCGCGACCACGGCCAAGGCCTGCGGGTCCTCCTTCCCGGCCAGGGAGGAGATGTCCGCGCCGGCGCAGAAGGTCGGCCCGGCCCCGGTCAGCACCAGCACGCGCACCGCCCGATCGGCGGACAGGGCGTCCAGCAGTTCCGGAAGCGCCCGCCACATCGCCGCGGTCATGGCGTTGCGCTTCGCGGGGTGGGAGATGACGACGGTGGCGACCCCGTCGTCGACCGAGTGCAGGAGGGCAGCGTCCATGCGCCGGATGCTATCCCGGGCGGCCGAACCTATGATCGGGGAGTCCGACGGGGGGCGCTGAAAGGTGGCACGCCCATGGGCGCAGACCCGGCAGACGGCGCAGACCCCCCGCCCGGCGGCCTCGACGCCAAGGGGGCGAAGAAGCTCAAGCGGAACTACGCGCTGCTGGCCGTGCTCGGCGCGGTACTGGTCCTCGGCGGCCTGGCCGGCCTGGTGTACGCGGGGCTCGCGACGCTCACCTCGATGTTCCTGTTCGGCTGGCTTCTGCTGGTCGGCGGCATCGTCGGCCTCGTCCAGGCCGTGCAGTCGCGGGGCAGCAGCCACTTCTGGCTGACCGTCATGGTCGCCGCCGTCAACATCGCCGCGGGCTTCGTGGTGCTGCGCCGCCCCGAGGCCAGTGCAGAGGCGCTGACGATGTTCGCCGCGCTGCTGTTCCTCGTCGCGGGGGTCTTCCGGCTGGTCGGGGCGATCGTGGTGCGGGGCGCGCACTTCGGGCTGACGCTCGTCCAGGGCGCCTTCGGCATCGTGCTGGGCCTGCTGATCCTCGCGAGCTGGCCCAGCAGCAGCCTGTACGTGATCGGGACCTTCTTCTCCCTCGCCCTGCTCTTCGACGGGCTGGCGCTGATCGCGCTGGGAGTGGGGGCGCGGCGCGTCCTGCGCCTGGTCGGCCAGGAGGGCGGCGGGGGAGGCGGAGCGGCCGGAGAGGGACCCGCAGGGGGTCAGGAACAGTCGCACAACTGACGCTGTCATACGCCGCCGGTCGGAAAGCGGCCGAATCCCGCCGAGTTGTGGTCAGCGGTCCGGACCGCACCGCCCGTTCCCCACTCTGGACGAGTGGAGACGATCGAGTGCGAAGGACGGGGCCGGGAGATGGAAGTCAGCGGGGGCGTCCCGCCGGTCGAGGCGGGTGAGCCGGAGGCCCCGGCCGGACCGCTCGCGTACGAAGGCGTGTGGCGGTTCACCGTGCCCGCCGTTGAAGAATCCGTTCCGCAGGCCCGCCGTGCGGTCCGCGACCTGCTCGGCCGCCAAGGCGTACCGGCCGACCGGGACCTCGTGTACTCCCTGCTGCTGATCGTCTCCGAACTGGTGACGAACTCGGTGCGGCACGCGGCCCTGCTGTCCCCGGAGGTGGCCGTCGAGGTCGCGATCGGCAGGGAGTGGGTACGGGTGGCCGTCGAGGACAACCACCCCTACCGGCCCAAGGCGCTGGAGGCCGACTTCGGGCAGACCGGCGGCCGGGGGCTGCTGCTCGTCCGCGAGACCACCCGGGAGGCCGGCGGGGTCTGCGACGTCGAGCACACCGCGGCGGGCGGCAAGGTCATCTGGGCGGCCCTGCCGCTCGCCGTACCGCCCGCCCGGGCGCACTGAGCGGCGGGCCTACCAGCCGGCCGCGTCGCCCGTCAGCTCGCGGATCGCCGGCCGGGCCGCGTCGAGCACCGTCATGAACCACGCCGAGAACGGCACCTCGGCGTGGCGCTTCGCCAGCTCATCGGGGGTCACGAACGCCGTGTCCGCGACCTCCTCCGGGTCGGGCCGCAGCGCCGCCTGCGCGAGTCCCACGAACAGGTGGTTGTACTCCTGCTCCACCAGACCCGAATCGGGGTCCGGGTGGTTGTAGCGGACCGTGCCCGCCTCGGCCATCAGCGACGGCGACAGGCCCAGCTCCTCGTGCGTCCGCCGGGCGGCGGCCGCGAACGGGGACTCCCCGGGGTAGGGGTGCCCGCAGCACGTGTTCGACCAGACGCCGGGCGAGTGGTACTTGCCCAGCGCCCGCTGCTGGAGCAGGAGGCGGCCCTGCTCGTCGAAGAGGAACACGGAGAAGGCCCGGTGCAGCAGGCCGGGCGCCTGGTGGGCGGAGAGCTTCTCCGCCGTGCCGATGGTGTTGCCGGACTCGTCGACCAGTTCGAGCATGATCGGTTCTTGAGTGCCGGTGCCGTGGGGCGCGCTGTTCGCGGCGGTGGCTGGTGTGGTCGGCATACCCATCCTTCGCTTCGGACTCAGGCCCCCAGTCTGCCCCACGCGCGACACTCGTCCGCACTTCGGCGGTTCGCGCATGTCTGCCCCGGCTGCGTGGTAAGCGGCCGGGGGCGGCGCGCGGAAACCCCGCCCCGCGCGCCGCCCCCGGCCCTGCCCGACTACACGCCGAACGGCGCCGCGTAGGCGATCGTGCCCCGCGGCAGCGGCGCCGCCGCGTCGAGCACCAGCGCCATCATCGCCTCGTCCGGCACCTCGAACAGCGCCCGGATCCCGAACCGCGAGGCCGGGACGAACCCGAACCGCGGGTAGTACTCCGGGTGCCCCAGCACCAGCACGAGGGACTCCCCGCGCTCGCGCGCCGCCGCGAGCAGCGCCCGTACGACGGCGCTGCCGGCGCCCGAGCGCTGGAGCGCCGGATCGACGGCCACGGGTGCGAGGGCGAGGGCCGCCGCGCCGCCGACCTCGCAGCGGGTCAGCAGGGCATGCGCCGCGACCGACCCGTCCGGGCCCTCCGCCACGTACGACAGCCCCGGCAGCCATGCCGGGTCCGCGCGCAGCGCGTCGACGAGGTCCGCCTCCAGCGGGGTCTCGAAGGCCGCCAGGTTGACGGCCCGTACGGCGGCCGCGTCCCCGGGCGCCTCCGGCCGGGTCGGCCAGGCCGCCGCCCCGCGGGCGTCCGCCGGGCGCAGGACGTAGCCGGTGTAGCCGTACTCGCGGCCGTGCCGGGAGCGTACGGCGATCTCCTCGCGTGCCTCGGCCAGCGCCGCGGCGGCCGCCGCCCCGGGGGCGTTCCCGGCCCGGGCGCGGGCCTCGGCCCCGGCGACCCGCTCGGCGAGCGGCCCGTAGTACGCGGCCCAGTCGGAGTCGGGCAGCAGGTGCATCCCGAGGACCCGGTAGCCGGCCGCCTGCGCCGCCGCGATGTTGCGGGCGGTGCGGCGCAGGGGGGAGCGCGGGTCCCAGAAGGCGCGGGCCCCGGCGGACGGCTCCCCGGCGGTCCACTCGCACTCGGTGAGCACGAGGGTCCCTCCGGGCGCGAGCAGCGGCTTCCACCGCGCGAGCGCGGCGTCGAAGCCCAGGATGTACGCCGAGCCCTCCGCCCACACCAGGTCGAAGGACCCGGCGGGGAAGGGGAGCGCGGCCATGTCCGCCTCGACGGGGCGGATCCGGTCGGCGAGCCCGCGCCCGGCGGCGGCGGTGCGGAGCTCGTCGAGGAAGGGCCGGTGCAGGTCGACGGCGGTCACCTCGGCGCCCGGGCCGGCCTCCTGTGCGAGGAGGAGGGCGCTGCGGCCGGGGCCGCAGCCGAGGTCCAGGATCCGCGGCCGCTCGGGCAGGGGCCCGCACAGCGACAGCAGGTGCCGGGTGGTGTCGTCGGAGCCGGGGCCCTGCCGGGGCAGGCCCGCGTGCAGGGCGAAGAACGCCTCCACGAGCTCGGCGTGGGTGCAGTGGTCGGAAAGAGAACCGGAATGGTCGGTCAACGTGAACCCTCGAAGGGAAGGGGCACCCGCCGACGGGCCGGATCGGTGGGATCAGGCCCGTCCGGGCACCCGCAGGGAAAGGGGGACGAACCGGAGCTCGCTGCGCACGGCAGCGACCGCTGCGACGGCCATCAACCCACCTCCCGAAATTTCCGGACCCGTACGCCGGCCGCTCGGCCGACCCGTACCGGTCCCCGCCCGCCCGCGAAGGACGGCCGCTCCTCGTCGCGGTCCGCCCGGTGCGGGACCGCCTCCTGCCCGCCCCGCCGGCCGGAGCCGGCGTGAGCCGCCCCACTTTAACATCCGGGGGTTTGTCGCGCCTCGGCGCGATCACCGATGATGATCGCGCCGAGGCGCCCGGCCACCGGGGCCGCCGGCGACCGGGGAGCCAAACGGGTGGTGAGCCCGTGCTTCCCGCCATCCGATAGCCTCTGCCGACGTGCTGCCGCGCCCCCGTGCGGCGTCTGCCGCCGTGATCGCCGCAAGGAGTGAGTTCGTCTGTCGACCGTCATCCTCACCGGTCTGCCGGTCCCCGGATCACCGCTCGCGGAAGAGCTGCGCTCCCTCGGCTTCGACGTGCGCACCGCGCCCGGCCCGGCGGACGCGGCCGCGGTCCTCGCCGCCGTCCCCGCCGACCAGCGGGTGGCCGTCGTGGACAGCGCCTTCGTCGGGCACGTCCACGCGCTGCGCCTCGCGCTGACCGACCCGCGCTTCGACGCCTGCGCCACGACCGGTGCCCTCACCGTCCGGCCGGCCGCGCGCGCGGCCCTCGACAAGGCCGCCGCGCTGCCCGAAACGGAAGCCGGCGACGGCCCCTGGGCCGACCGGCTCGCCGCCGCCGTCGAGGCCTCCGGGACACCGGTCCAGCGGCCGGAGCTGGGCAGCCTCGTCGCCGCCGTCCCCGCGACCGCGGAGGAGCGGCAGGCCGCCGAGGCCGCCGTCGCGGCCGTCGACGAGGAGGCGGTGCGCCTGCGCTCCGCCGTGAAGTCCCGCGACGGGTTCTTCACCACCTTCTTCATCAGCCCCTACTCGCGCTACATCGCCCGATGGTGCGCCCGCCGGGGCCTGACCCCCAACCAGGTCACCACCGCATCGCTGGCCACCGCGCTCGTCGCCGCCGGCTGCGCCGCCACCGGCGAGCGCTGGGGGTACGTCACCGCGGGCGTGCTGCTGCTGGTCTCGTTCGTCCTGGACTGCACCGACGGGCAGCTGGCCCGCTACTCGCTCCAGTACTCGACGATGGGCGCCTGGCTCGACGCCACCTTCGACCGGGCGAAGGAGTACTCCTTCTACGCGGGCCTCGCGCTGGGCGCCGCCCGCGGCGGCGACGACGTGTGGGGGCTCGCGCTCGGCGCGATGATCCTCATGACCTGCCGGCACGTCGTGGACTTCTCGTTCAACGAGGCCAACCACGACGCGACCGCGAACACCAGCCCCACCGCGGCCCTCTCCGACCGGCTCGACAGCGTCGGCTGGACCGTCTGGCTCCGCCGGATGATCATCCTGCCGATCGGCGAGCGCTGGGCGATGATCGCCGTCCTGACGGCCTTCACCACCCCCCGCATCGTCTTCTACGCCCTGCTCGCCGGCTGCGCGTTCGGCGCGCTCTACACCACCGCCGGCCGGGTGCTGCGCTCGCTGACCCGCAAGGCCCGGCGCACCGAGCGCGCCGCCCGGGCCCTGGCCGACCTGGCCGACACCGGCCCCGCAGCCGAGCTCACCGCCCGCGCCGCGGGCCGCGCCCTCGGCCGCAGGGCGCCGGCCGCCGGGCTCGCCGCCGCCGTGGCCGGCTCGGCCGGCCTGCTGTGGACGGCCTGGGCGCAGCCCTTCGGAGCCTGGCAGACCGCCGTGGCGGCCGCCGGCTACGCGGTGCTCGCCGGAGTCGCCGTCGCCCGCCCCCTGGCCGGGGCCCTCGACTGGCTGATCCCGCCCGTCTTCCGGGCCGCCGAGTACACCACCGTGCTGGTCCTGGCCGCCAAGGCGGACGCCCCCGGAGCCCTCCCGGCGGCATTCGGACTGGTCGCGGCGGTCGCCTACCATCACTACGACACGGTCTACCGCATCCGCGGCAACGCGGGCGCGCCCCCGCGCTGGCTCGTGCGGACGATCGGCGGCCACGACGGCCGGGTGCTGCTGACCGCGGTCCTGGCCGCCGTCCTGGCGACGCGCGCCGCGGACTTCCGCTTCGCGCTCACCGCCCTGGCCGTCGCCGTGGCAACCGTGGTGCTCGCCGAGAGCATCCGCTTCTGGGTCTCCTCCGGGGCACCCGCCGTACATGACGAAGGAGAACCAGCATGATCGGCCTTGTCCTCGCTGCCGGTGCCGGACGCCGCCTGCGTCCCTACACCGACACCCTGCCCAAGGCCCTCGTGCCCGTCGGCCCCGAAGGCGACGAGGAGAGCCTGACCGTCCTCGACCTGACCCTCGGCAACTTCGCCGCCGTGGGCCTGACCGAGGTCGCGATCGTCGTCGGCTACCGCAAGGAGGCCGTCTACGAGCGCCGCGAGGCCCTGGAGGCCAAGTACGGGCTCACGATCACGCTGATCGACAACGACAAGGCAGAGGAGTGGAACAACGCCTACTCCCTGTGGTGTGCCCGGGAGGTCCTGGGCCGCGGTGTGATCCTCGCCAACGGCGACACCGTCCACCCGGTCTCCGTCGAGGAGACCCTCCTCGCCGCCCGCGGCGACGGCAAGAAGATCATCCTCGCCCTCGACACGGTCAAGGACCTGGCCGACGAGGAGATGAAGGTCGTCACCGCCGACGGCCGCGGCGTGCAGAAGATCACCAAGCTGATGGACCCGGCCGACGCCACCGGCGAGTACATCGGCGTCACCCTCATCGAGCCGGAGGCCGCCCAGGCCCTCGCCGAGGCCTTGAAGACCACCTTCGAGCGCGACCCGGACCTGTACTACGAGGACGGCTACCAGCAGCTCGTCGACGACGGCTTCGTGATCGACGTGGCCCCCATCGGCGACGTCAGGTGGGTGGAGATCGACAACCACGACGACCTCGCCAAGGGCCGGACGATCGCATGCCAGTACTGACGAGGCTCATCCCCTCCCCGGTCGTCGTCGACATCAGCCGGGGAGCGATGGACGACCTGGCCGGCCTCCTGGCCGACCAGCGGATCTCGGCGTCCGGCAAGCTGGCCATCGCCATCAGCGGCGGCTCCGGCCAGGTGCTCCGCACCAAGCTGGAGCCGGTGCTGCCGCACGCCGACTGGTACGCGGTCGTCGACGGCACCATCGACTCGGCCGTCAAGCTGGCCGACGACATAAAGGGCCGCCGCTACGACGCCGTCGTGGGCCTGGGCGGCGGCAAGATCATCGACGTGGCGAAGTACGCCGCGGCGCGGGTCGGCCTGCCCATGGTGGCCGTCGCCACCAACCTCTCCCACGACGGCATCTGCTCGCCGGTCGCGACCCTCGACAACGACAACGGCCGCGGCTCCTACGGCGTGCCCACCCCGATCGCGATGGTCATCGACCTCGACGTGATCAAGCAGGCGCCCGTCCGGTTCGTCCGCGCCGGCATCGGCGACGCCCTCTCCAACATCTCCGCCATCGCCGACTGGGAGCTGTCGCACGAGGTCAACGGCGAGGCCGTCGACGGCCTCGCCGCCGCGATGGCCCGCACCGCCGGCGAGGCCGTGCTGCGCCACCCCGGCGGCTGCGGCGACGACGAGTTCCTCACCGTCCTCGCCGAATCCCTCGTCCTGACCGGCATCGCCATGTCGATCAGCGGGGACACCCGCCCCGCCTCCGGCGCCTGCCACGAGATCAGCCACGCCTTCGACCTGCTCCACCCCGGGCGCTCCGCGCTCCACGGCGAGCAGGTCGGCCTCGGCGCCGCCTTCGCGATGCACCTGCGGGGCGCCGCCGAGCAGTCCGGGCTCTTCGCCGAGGTGCTGCGCCGCCACGGCCTGCCGGTGCTCCCCGAGGAGATCGGCTTCAGCGCGGAGGAGTTCGTCGCCGCGGTCGAGTACGCACCGCAGACCCGCCCCGGGCGCTTCACCATCCTGGAGCACCGCAACCTGTCCGCCGCCGATATCAGGGACGCTTACGCCGACTATGCCAAGACCATCCGTAGCTGAGCTCCGGCCCGTCGTTCACCCGGAGGGCGTGAAGGACCGGCGCAGCGGCGAGCACTGGGGCGGCCGCCTGTACATGCGCGAGGTCTCCCTGCGCATCACCCGCCTCCTGGTCACCACCAAGGTCACGCCGAACCAGCTGACCTACGTGATGACCCTCGCGGGCGTCCTCGCGCTGCCCGCGCTGCTCGTGCCGGGCGTCTGGGGCGCCGTCCTCGGCGTGGTCGCCGTCCAGCTCTACCTGCTGCTGGACTGCGTCGACGGCGAGGTCGCCCGCTGGAAGAAGCAGTACTCCCTCTCCGGGGTCTACCTGGACCGGGTCGGCGCCTACCTGTGCGACGCGGCCGTCCTCGTCGGCCTCGGCCTGCGCGCCGCCGACCTGTGGGGCGGCGGCCGTATCGACTGGCTGTGGGCCTTCCTCGGCACGCTCGCCGCACTCGGCGCCGTCCTGATCAAGGCGGAGACCGACCTGGTCGGCGTCGCCCGGCACCAGGGCGGGCTGCCCCCCGTCAAGGAGGCCGCCGCCGAGCCGCGCTCCTCCGGCATGGCACTGGCCCGCCGGACCGCAGCCGCCCTCAAGTTCCACCGCCTGATCCTGGGCATAGAGGCCTCGCTGCTGATCCTGGTGCTGGCCGTGCTGGACCAGATGCAGGGCGGCCTGTACTTCACCCGCCTCGGCGTGGCCGTCCTGGCCGGCATCGCGATGCTGCAGACGGTGCTCCACCTGGTGTCCGTCCTCGTCTCCAGCAGGCTGCGGTGAGCGCCCCGCTGCGCGTCGGCGCGGTCGTCATCACCATGGGCAACCGCCCCGACGAGCTGAAGGCGCTCCTCGACTCCGTCGCCCGCCAGGAGGGCGACCCGGTCGAGGTCGTCATCGTCGGCCAGGGCGTCGACCCCGCCGCCTTCGCCGACCCCGCGGCAGGCGTGCGCACCGTCGCCCTGCCCGAGAACCTGGGCATCCCCGGCGGCCGCAACGTCGGCATCGAGGCCTTCGGCCCCGGCGGCAGCGACGTCGACATCCTGCTCTTCCTCGACGACGACGGGCTGCTGGAGCGCACGGACACCGCCGAGCTGTGCCGCCGCGCCTTCGCGGAGGATCCCCGGCTGGGCATCGTCAGCTTCCGGATCGCCGACCCCGAGACCGGCACCACGCAGCGGCGGCACGTGCCGCGGCTGCGGGCCTCGGACCCGATGCGGTCCTCCCGGGTGACCACGTTCCTCGGCGGCGCCAACGCCGTGCGGACCGCGGTCTTCGGGCAGGTCGGCACCCTCCCGGCGGAGTTCTTCTATGCCCACGAGGAGACCGACCTGGCCTGGCGGGCCCTCGACGCAGGGTGGATGATCGACTACCGGGCGGACATGGTGCTGCTGCACCCGGCGACCGCCCCCTCCCGGCACGCGGTCTACCACCGTATGGTGGCCCGTAACAGGGTGTGGCTCGCCCGCCGCAACCTGCCCCTCCCGCTGGTCCCGGTCTACGTGGGCGTCTGGCTGCTGCTGACGCTCCTGCGCAGGCCCTCCGGGCCGGCGCTCAAGGCATGGTTCGGCGGCTTCAAGGAGGGCTGGACCACCCCCTGCGGTCCCCGGCGCCCGATGAGGTGGCGTACGGTCTGGCGGCTGACCCGGCTGGGTCGACCGCCTGTCATCTGACACGCTGGCGTTTGAGAACATGTTCGCGACCAGGGACAGAGCGCCTCTCGTCCGTGGCCCGCCTCTGCCGCATCGTGAAGACGGAAAGTTTCAACTTGTGAGTGACACAACCCAGGATGGCGCCCTCGCCACGAGCAAGCCGCCGTCCGAAGACGCGGGGCTGACCCCTGCTGAGCTCGCCAGGAAGTACGGCCTGTCCGTCAGCGGTGCCCGGCCGAGCCTGCCCGGCTACGTGCGGCAGCTCTGGGAGCGGCGCCACTTCATCATGGCGTTCTCCCGGGCCAAGCTGGTCGCCCAGTACAGCCAGGCCAAGCTCGGCCAGCTGTGGCAGGTGGCGACGCCGCTGCTCAACGCGCTCGTGTACTACCTGATCTTCGGCCTCATCCTGAACGCGGGCCGCGGCATGGAGAAGGGGGTCTACATCCCCTTCCTCGTCATCGGCATCTTCGTCTTCACCTTCACGCAGAGCTCGCTGATGGCGGGCGTGCGGGCCATCCCCTCCAACCTGGGCCTGGTCCGCGCCCTGCACTTCCCGCGCGCGTCCCTGCCGATCTCCTTCTCGATGCAGCAGCTCCAGCAGCTGATGTACTCGATGATCGTCGTGCTGGTCGTCGCGGTCATCTTCGGCAGCTACCCCTCGCTGTCGTGGCTGCTGGTGATCCCCGCGCTGGTGCTCCAGTTCGTCTTCAACACCGGCCTCGCGCTGATCTTCGCGCGCATGGGCGCCAAGACCCCCGACCTCGCCCAGCTGATGCCGTTCCTGACGCGCACCTGGATGTACGCCTCCGGCGTCATGTTCTCGATCAACGAGATGCTCAAGGACCGCCCGGCGTGGATCGCGGACGTCCTCCAGTGGAACCCGGCGGCGATCTACATGGACCTGATCCGCTTCGCCCTGATCGACGGCTACGGCAGCGAGAACCTCCCGCCGCACGTCTGGGCCTTCGCCGTCGGCTGGGCCGTGGTCATCGGCCTCGGCGGCTTCGTGTACTTCTGGAAGGCTGAGGAGCGTTACGGCCGTGGCTGAGAACAACAGGGGCTCCGTCCCCACCGTCATCGCCGACGACGTGCACATCGTCTACCGCGTCAACACCGGCAGCTCCGGCCGCGGCAGCGCCACCGCGGCGCTCAGCAAGATACTCCGCAGGGGCAAGGGAGACGCGCCCGGCGTCCGCCGGGTCCACGCCGTGCGCGGGGTGTCCTTCACCGCCTACCGCGGCGAGGCCATCGGCCTCATCGGCTCCAACGGCTCCGGCAAGTCGACGCTGCTGCGCGCCATCGCGGGCCTGCTGCCCTGCGAGTCCGGCAAGGTCTACACCGACGGCCAGCCGTCGCTGCTCGGCGTCAACGCGGCGCTGATGAACGACCTCACGGGCGAGCGGAACGTCGTCCTCGGCGGCCTGGCCATGGGCATGAGCCGCGAGCAGATCCACGAGCGCTACCAGGACATCGTCGATTTCTCCGGAATCAACGACAAGGGCGACTTCATCTCCCTGCCGATGCGCACGTACTCCTCCGGCATGGCCGCGCGCCTGCGCTTTTCCATCGCGGCGGCCAAGGACCACGACGTACTGATGATCGACGAGGCGCTCGCCACCGGCGACCGCAAGTTCCAGGTGCGCTCCGAGGAGCGGATCCGCGAGCTGCGCCAGCGGGCCGGAACCGTCTTCCTGGTGAGCCACAACAACAAGTCGATCCGCGACACCTGCAGCCGTGTCCTGTGGTTGGAGAAGGGCGAACTCCTGATGGACGGGCCCACCGAAGAGGTGGTCTCGGCATACGAGAAGGCGTCCGGTCACTGAACGTGACGGCAAGGGGCCCCCGCCGCGCCGAGCAGCGGGGGTCCTCGCATGTCCCCGCCCGCCGCGGGACATTTCACGCCCGACATTCGGTGGCGCGGTGAATACCCCAGAGCGTTCCGCGGCGTTGTACAGCGTAAGCTGGGGCGGTCCTGAATCGCGGCAAGAGGGGACGATTCCCCGCAGGTGAACGGCCTGGGGCACCCCGGGGAAAGTCCGGCGGCGTGTCCGAAATAGGATGCATTGGGTCGGCAGTGTAGAACGGGAGATATGACGGCAATGGCTACGGGAATTCTCCGGCCCCCAGGCATTACGGCCGTCCCCGCCGCGGGCGGCGGGCGGTGACCCCGGCGCACGGCATCCGTCCCCGGCCGACACCGGCCCCCGACGCCCACACGAGCGCCACCCTCGACAAGGCCCGGACGGAGAACTTCCCCGTGGCCCCCGCGTTCCTCCCGCGCGCCTGGCGCGACGGCCTGACCGCCGTCTACGGATACGCCCGCCTCGTCGACGACATCGGCGACGGCGACCTCGCCCCCGGCGGCCGCGACGCCGCCCTCCTCGGCCTCGACCCCGCCGCCGCGGACGACCGGCCGGCCATGCTCGACGCCCTCGAAGCAGACCTGCGGCGCGTCTTCGGCGCCGGGACCCCGCCCCGCCACCCGCTCCTCGCGGCCCTGCGGCCCGTCGTCCGCGACCACGGCCTCACCCCCGAGCCGTTCCTCGCCCTGATCGAGGCCAACCGCCAGGACCAGCACACCGCCCGCTACGCGACGTACGGAGACCTCCTCGCCTACTGCGAGCTGTCCGCGAACCCCGTCGGCCGCCTCGTCCTCGGCCTCACCGGCACCGCCACCCCCGAGCGGATCCGCCGGTCCGACGCGATCTGCACCGCCCTCCAGATCGTCGAACACCTCCAGGACGTCGCCGAGGACCTCCGCCGCAACCGCATCTACCTCCCCGCCGAGGACATGCGCCGCTTCCGCGTCACCGAGGCCGACCTCGCCGCACCCACCGCCGGGGCCTGCGTCCGCTCCCTCGTCGCCCACGAGGCCGCCCGCGCCCGCGACCTCCTCGACGAGGGCACCCCGCTCGTCGGCAGCGTCCGCGGGCGCCTGCGCCTGCTCCTCGCCGGCTTCACCGGCGGCGGCCGCGCCGCCCTGCGCGCCATCTCCGACGCCGGCTTCGACGTCCTGCCCGGCCCGCCCAAGCCCACCAGGAGCGGCCTGCTCCGCGAGGTGGCCGCCGTCCTGCGCACCGCGCTGAGAAAGGGGTGAGCCCGACCGTGGAGGGTTCCGCACACACCACCGCGCCGTCCGCGCAGGTCCAGGCTGCCTACAGCTACTGCGAGGCCGTCACCGGCACGCAGGCGCGCAACTTCGCCTACGGCATCAGACTGCTGCCCGCCGACAAGCGGCAGGCCATGTCCGCGCTCTACGCCTTCTCCCGGCGCGTCGACGACATCGGCGACGGCACCCTGCCGCCCGACGCCAAGCTCGCCCGCCTGGAGGAGACCCGCGCCCTGCTCGGCCGGGTCCGCTCCGGCGCCGTCGACGAGGACGACACCGACCCCGTCGCGGTCGCCCTCGCCCACGCCGCCCGCCGCTTCCCCATCCCCCTCGGCGGACTCGACGAACTCATCGACGGCGTCCTCATGGACGTCCGCGGCGAGACCTACGCCACCTGGGACGACCTGAAGGCCTACTGCCGCTGCGTCGCCGGAGCCATCGGCAGGCTCTCCCTCGGCGTCTTCGGCACCACCGCCGGCGCCGGACCCCGCGCCGAGCACGCCTCCGCCTACGCCGACACCCTCGGCCTCGCCCTCCAGCTCACCAACATCCTGCGCGACGTCCGGGAGGACGCCGGCAACGGCCGCACCTACCTGCCCGCCGAAGACCTCGCCAAATTCGGCTGCGACCCGGCCGGCTTCCGCACCGGCCGGCTCCCCGCCACCGCCGACTTCGCCGGACTCGTCCACCACGAAGTCCGCCGCGCCCGCGCCCTGTTCGCCGAGGGCTACCGGCTGCTGCCGCTCCTCGACCGCCGCAGCGGAGCCTGCGTCGCCGCGATGGCCGGCATCTACCGCCGCCTCCTCGACCGCATCGAACGCGAACCGGACGCCGTCCTCCGCGGCCGCGTCTCGCTGCCCACCCACGAGAAGGCGTACGTCGCCGTACGCGGCCTGTCCGGCCTCGACGCCCGGACCATCACCCGCCAGAGCACGCGGAGGCGCACCCGATGACCCCCACGACCGGCTCCCCGGACCCCGCCCGCGCCGCCGGCCGGCGCGCCGTCGTCGTCGGCGGCGGCCTCGCCGGCACCACCGCCGCCCTCGAACTCGCCGACGCGGGCCTGCAGGTGACCCTCCTGGAGGGCCGCCCCCGCCTCGGCGGCCTCGCGTTCTCCTTCAAGCGCGGCGACCTCACCGTCGACAACGGCCAGCACGTCTACCTCCGCTGCTGCACCGCCTACCGGTGGTTCCTCGACCGGGTCGGAGGCGCCGCCCTCGCCCCGCTCCAGGACCGGCTCGACGTCCCCGTCCTCGACGTCGCTC